>JAGVUS010000080.1 GCA_019136175.1 Chloroflexota bacterium
TTTGAGGGATCATACTCCAGGTGAACAATCTCAATATTGGCGCACTTTAGAAATTCCAGGGCATTCTCATCCACCCGGTAGGCAACAGCATAAACCAATCGATGAATACCGGCGTTGATTAATGCCTTGGTGCAGTTGATGCAGGGAAAATGGGTAACATAGCAGGTGCAGCCGCGGGTGGATACGCCGTGCAGTGCAGCCTGGATGATGGCATTGGTCTCTGCATGGATGGTGCGGACGCAGTGTCCTTCCACCAGTAAATGCCCCACCTCGTCACAGTGCGGCTGCCCGGCAGGCGAACCATTAAACCCGGTGGTCAGGATGCGCTTGTCCAGCACCAGGACACAGCCCACAAAGGCGCGGTCGCAGGTGCTGCGCTCAGAGACGGCAAATGCAATTTTCATGAAGTAGGAATCCCAGTCAGGTCGCATGGCAGTTTCTCCTGGTCAAAGGATAGCATAACCTGGTTAATGATGCAATTGGATTGCCTTCCCAGTTCAGTTGACCCTGGCACTCTCCCATCGAATCCCACAAACACCTTGAAAAAAGCCAATCAATAGATCAAGATCCCTGATCAGGCGCAGGCATATAATAGGCTTACGTTTTGAAATTCCGGTTTCCTTTATGGATATATTCGCCAGGAGGGATGACATGAAAACCGCCAAGGTTCTTTTCCCGTTTCTTCTCGTGATGGTCCTGGTCTCAAGCTGTACATCCCCAACGCCGCCCGCCACGCCCACCTTGCTGATCAGCGTGCCCTCGCCAACCCCACTCGCCACCACCCAGCCGACCATTCCAACCAATCCACCTGAGCCCGCAGCTACGACCCTGCGCATCCGGATGATCACCAGTTCCGATTGGACGGAATTTTTCATTCACTCTCCCGCAGCATGGCACTGGCAGCAGGTGGTTTCCGCAAGCAGTGAAGCAATCCGGGCAGAAATCCTGGATAACCACCTGCTCCTGGAACAGTCCCCCAGCCGGGCAGAGAGTGGGAAAACCGTGGAAATGAATGTTGAGGTGGATTTCCCTGCCATGAATGACGAGGAAATGATCGGCATGGCAATTAACCGCGGAGGATTGGGCTACACCCGGGTGGAAATATCCCGTTATGTTGATGATGCCTGGGTGACATATCAATCCTTCACGTCGGAAAGCAGGGCAAGTGATGGTGAAAATATCCTCAGCATGGAAATTCCAGCCGGAAAACTCTTGCGAGATATTCCTCCACTCGCAGAAATTACAAAATCTACAGGAGGTTACGGTTGGTGGGATGAAACTGTCTTCTACGAGCTTTTTGTTCGCTCGTTTTATGACAGCAATGGAGATGGGATTGGCGACCTCAACGGCGTTATAGAAAAATTGGATTATCTCAACGATGGTAATCCTGCCACAACCACCGACCTTGGAATTACCGGCATCTGGCTGCGCCCCATCAACCCCTGCCATTCTTATCACGGATATGACATAACCGATTATTACGGCGTTAATCCTGATTTTGGAACCATGCAGGATTTCCAAAACCTGCTGAATGCAGCTCATGACCGTGGAATTCGAGTGATCATCGACCTTGTGCTGAATCATTCCGGATCCTACAACCCCTGGTTCCTGGAAGCCGAAGATCCCAACTCGGATTATTATGACTGGTTTATCTGGTCTGATTCCGACCCGGGATACGTTGGTTCATGGTCTCAACAGGTCTGGTTCCCCGCTTACGGAAGGTACTTTTATTCCACGTTTTCGGCAGGACAGCCCGATCTGAATTACACCAACCCTGAAGTAACCGGGGAGATGTATGAGATAGCCCGCTTCTGGCTGGAGGATATTGGGGTGGATGGTTTCCGGCTGGATGCTGCCAAACATATTATTGAGGAAGGGACCTCCCAGAAAAATACTGCATCCACCCATGCATGGTATCAGGGTTTCCGCACTGCCTACAAACAAGCAAACCCGGAAGCCATGACCGTTGGCGAAATCTGGGAGCAGCCGGACGTCACTGCAGAATATTTGCAGGGGGATGAACTGGACCTGGCGTTTGATTTCTATATGGCATTCGCCTTTGTGGAAGCGGTGAACAATGGAAATGCGGAAACAGCCAACAATCTTGTCCGGTTTGCATACACCACTCAGCCCGCATTCCGCGTAGCGCCATTTCTTACCAATTATGATCTCAACCGCCTGATGACGCAGTTTGGCAACCAACCGGAAAAGGTCAAGGTGGCAGCTTCAATGATGCTTACGGCACCAGGGGTTCCATTCATATACTACGGTGAGGAAATCGGCATGCAGGGAACGGCTTATGAACTGGTGCGCCTCCCCATGCAGTGGTCGGATGGTACAAATGCTGGCTTTTCAACTGCTGTCCCCTGGAAACCCGTTGGACAGGGCTGGGAAACCTTTAACGTGGCAAATGAGAACAATGACCCGGAGTCCATCCTTTCTCATTTTCGCTCTCTCATCCAGGTAAGAAGCGAAAATAGCGCTTTGCGAACAGGCAACTTGAGCCTTGTGGCAACCGGAAATCCCGGTTTGTACAGTCTCCTGCGGGAAAACCAGGAAGAATCCATCCTGGTGCTGGTCAACCTGACTGGCAATCCAATATCCAGCTATGGGTTGTCACTGGCATCAAGCAGCCTTGTGGAAGGGATGTTCTCTCCCCAGTTAATCATGGGAGAAGGTACTTTATCACCTCTCCAGGTGCAGCCCGGCGGTGGTTTTACCAGCTATCTACCCCTGCCGGAAATTCCTCCCTATACGACGGTTATTCTAAAATTCTAAAACGATACGGTCCATCACTTCATACTGCATATTTGACCTGAGATTAGCACATCAGTTTCCAACCCGGCACGTGAAATGGGTTGAATTCCCGTCTTCACTACCCATAACAACTGGTCAGCCCAACCAGACTTCTACCTGGTTGGTTTGCTCCAACCGGTGGATGGGCAGCAGGTTACCGGACATCTCCTCACTATTCAACACCATCCGCTTAACTCCTTTACACACATGATGGGGATTGTGAACCCGGATGTCAATGGTACAACCTCGAAACTCCCGGTGGACGGAATATCCATCCCAGGCGGAAGGAATGCAGGGATCCACCCGCAAACCATCCTGCTGAGGCTGGATTCCCAGGACGGATTGGGTTGCACTGTAATAAAACCAGGCTGCTGCGCCAGTCAACCAGGATGTGCGGGTATTGCCTGCCCGGGGAGAAAAAATCGAGTACGTGGTCTGCGCCTGGACATATGGCTCACACTGGCGGACCTCCGCCCTGGTATTGTAGGCTGCCGGCATGGCTGCCCGCAGGTACGCATACGCCCGGTCGCCATGACCCAGCAGGCATTCCGCCATGATTCCCCAACCCTGGGTATGATTGAAAATTCCCGCATTTTCCTTAATTCCGCCATTAAAGACAACCGCCCGCATCACATCAATGGATGTTTTCACAAATGGCGGAGCAGAAAGCATCAGCCCATAAGGGGTGGCAAGACGTTCCTGGACAGTCTGCATACATTTTTTCGCCTGTTCCGGTGTTGCTGCTCCACTGATGACGGACCAGACCTGGGTGTTTAAATAGACCTGACCTTCCGCAAAATCGCGGGTGCCATAGACCGTCCCGTCCTCCCCAATCGCCCAGATGAACCAGTCCCCATCCCAGGCGCATGCCTGGATGCTCCTGTCCAATGCCTCCCGACGCTCCTCCGCCCACAGCACATCTGCCTGTCGTCCAAGTTCCGTGGCAATTTCAGCCAGGACAATCAATCCAAGCCGCACCTGGAAGGCAACAAACAGGCTTTCGCCATGATACCCCAGGCGAAGGCAGTCATTCCAATCCGCCAGCAAGCCGCAGGGCAATCCATGCTTTCCCAGGCGTTCCATGTTGAATTCCAGCGCCCGCTTGAGATGCCCAAAGACGGTATCCTCTCCATCATCTGCATACGGCAGGACCTTGTTGTAAAAATCAAAATCACCAGTTTCATTCACATATGCCGGTACTGCATTGAAAAACCAGAGACAATCATCCGAGCGAAACTCATCCGGAGCAGGGGCATTTTCGGATCCGGGGTGATGATCAAATGGCTTGATGATGGGAATTGCACCTCCGCAGGCAACCTGCCCGGTCAACATCAATTCCAACCGTTGGCGGGCTTCCTCCGGGATGGCTGTCAGCACACCCAGAATATCCTGGACAGAATCGCGAAAACCCAATCCGTCCCGTTCGCCGTTATACACCAGGCTGGCAGAGCGGGACCAGGCGAAGGTAACCAGGCTGTTATACAACCCCCAGACATTGATGGTATGGTTGAGTTCCTCATCCGGCGTATCCACAATCAGCCTGCCAAGCCGTCCATGCCAGCTGGCTTTTAATTTTTCCAGTTCCAATTCCATTTTCGATGGGGAGCCAAATTGCGCCATTTTCCGTTTCCCAATACCATGCGCATCCCCAATTCCCAGCAGAACCAGCAGTTCCCGGCTTTCCCCTGGCTGCAGGGTGACCTCCGCATGAAGGCTGCCACATGCATTATCACCGTATGCATTGCTGTTGCTGCAAGCGCCCCGCTCAACGGCTTCCGGGTTATGATAGCCCCGATATGTACCGATGAATGCCTCGCGGCTGGTGTCATACCCGGTGATGGGAGCACCCACCAATCCCATCCAGGCATGGCGGGCAATATCGTGCTGATAAAGAGTATCAGAACCGGTTGACAGGTTATCCTGGATCGCCACGCGCAGCAAGCCGTCATCCGTCAACTCACCCTTGACAATGAATAAGGAATACTGCAAATTTACCTGGTCCTGGGTGGTATCCCACTGGTTGGTGAATTCACAGAAGGAAAAAACCGAGAGTTTTCGCTCCCGGTCCGATCGATTGGTAATTTTTAATTTCCAGTACTCAAAACACTCCCCCAGCGGTACAAAATAGGTGGTTTCCGTGGCAATACCGGCATACTGTGATTCAATTATCGTATAAGCAGTGCCATGCCTGCAAATACTTGAATATTGTTCCAGCGGCTTCCCCACAGGCTGCCAGGACGCCGACCAGAAATCCCCGGTTTGATTCTCGCGCAGGTAGAAATACCGTCCCGGTTGATCCATCGGGACGCTGTTAAACCGCAACCGCAGAAACCGTCCCTTTGCACCGGATTGGTAAAACCCATATCCCCCGGCATGATTGGTGATAATGGCACCATACTCGGTGGAACCCAGGTAATTGCTCCAGGATGTGGGCGTGTCTGGACGGGTAATTACATATTCCTTGCGTTTGTCATCAAAATATCCGTATTGCATTAGAAGACCTTTACCACCACCTGAACTGTATCCACTCCGGCGGGCGGCAAAGGAAGGATATTCCCTGAAACCAGTTTACCATCCACCGTAATCTCCACCTGGCTGCCCAAGCCAGCCCGTTCCACCAGGATTTGATACCGGACACCGCGGAACAAACGGTTCACCGAAAAATTTTGCCACGATCCAGGGAAAACCGGATCAATTTGCAGCCCATCAAAATGAGGACGCACCCCCAGGATGTACTGGGTGATGGCAACATAATTCCAGGCAGCCGTCCCCGTGAGCCAGGAGTTTTTAGCTTCACCCTCAATCACCGCCTCGGGACCGGAAATCATCTGGGCGTAAACGTACGGTTCTGTGCGGTGCAGTTCGCTTTCCTCTTCCAGGATGGATGGATTGATTTGCAAATAATAATCATGCGCCCGATCCCCCCTGCCAATGCGGGTTTCCGCAATCATGATCCACGGATTGGTATGGCAGAATACGCTGCCGTTTTCCTTATACCCGGGTGGATAGGATGATATCTCACCGATGTGGAGGTAATACTGCCGGTAGGCGGGATACAGGAGTGCGATTCCCCGCTTGCAGGACAGGTGTTTTTCCACGGAATCCAGGGCTTTTTGAGCATTGCTATTTTCCACACCAATCCCCGCCATCACACACATCCCTTGCGGTTCAATAAAGATCCGCCCCTCGTTGCATTGCCTGGAGCCAACGGGAGCTCCAAAATTATCATATGCCCGGCGGAACCATTCCCCATCCCAACCCGCGTTATTGACAACTTTTTCCATCTCCAGCCGCGCTTCCCTGATGTCAAGGGATTTATCCAATCTGCCTGTCCGCCTGGCGATTTCCTCCATCTCCCTGCAGGCAAGCACAAACAACCCGGCAATGAATACGCTTTCAGCCACAGTGCCATCCTTATTGGTTGTGGTCTGGAAAGACTGTCCGGGCTGATCGGAGAAACAATTGAGATTGAGGCAGTCATTCCAATCCGCTCTCCCAATCAACGGCAAACCATGTGGACCCCGCCGGTCCAGCGTGTACTGGATGGATTTTTGCAGGTGAACATAGAGGGGTTGCTCGCTGCCAGGCTCGTTGTCAAAGGGGACAGGTTCATC
>JAGVUS010000126.1 GCA_019136175.1 Chloroflexota bacterium
CAGGATTAGCATCATGGGAATGAGACCAAAGGATATTTTATTGAGAATGGATTCTTTTGCTTTGATCCAGAACGCCAGGTAGACAATGATGGCAATTTTTGCCAGTTCGGATGGCTGCACGGAACCGTTCAAAAAAGCACGCCGGGCACCCAACTTTTCCTCGCCAATGATGAGTACAAGGAAAAGCGCCAGAACAGCGGCTCCCAGGATGTAAACAACATACTTGTTGATCTTCCGGTAATCGAAATACATCGCAATTGTCAGGGTCACCAAGCCAACACCTGCCCACTTCAACTGGTTCAGGAAAAAGTAATAGGGTGTCCCCTTGTAATCGAGCGAAGGCTTGACGCTGGCAGAATACAGGATTAACAATCCAAACGCCATCAAGCAGGCGATTGTCAGGACAAGCGGAATGTCAATCCCAAGTTTCATCGGACCGGAGGCGGGTTTTGCTTCCGGGGATTGCGGCTTGGAGCGGGTGGGTTCCAGCGGTGCTGTCCGGACATTGGAAGTGGAGTAATATTTTTTCATGCGAGTTGGTGTACCCATGATCGGTAGCGCTCCCCACGCTCTTCAAAATCTTTAAATTCATCGTAACTGGTTCCACCAGGGGAAAGCAAAACGCAGTCTCCTGGTTCTGCCACCGCAGCAGCAGATTGAACGGCATCAAAAAGGGTGTTGCAGCGGTGAAGAGTGTATGGCTTATCCCTGCCGGATACTTCATCCAGAGCCTTTTGAATTTTTTCGGCTGCTTCGCCAAACAGGATGACATGATCCACCCGCAGGTGCACCAGGGCTGCCAGGTCCTGCCAGGGAAGATTTTTGTCCCGTCCACCCAACAGCAGCACCAATGGCGTATCAAAAGCCCGAATGGCTGCCATGGTACGCTCCGGGGCGGTTGCAATGGAATCGTTGTACCATTCCACTCCGTGCCAGACGCGAACCCGTTCCAGGCGGTGCGGCACGCCATGGAATTGATCAACTCCAGAACGCAAGGCATTCACCGGCAGACCAGCGCCAATCCCAATTGCGCAGGCTGCCAGGACATTGATGAGGTTATGCTGTCCCCGCAGAAGGATCATTTCACGGGGGAGAATATCCATGATATCCGAACCATCCGAGTACTTCAATAAACCCTGATCCAGGAATGTGCCTGGCAGACCTGCAGGCGGTTGATTGACTCCAAATGTGATCAGCCTGCCGGGGACAGACCCTGCCAGTTTCCAGGAACCAGGGTCCTCCCGGTTCAGGATGGCAACATCATCCTGTGATTGGCAGGCAATCAGCCGTGCTTTTGCGGCAGTATACGCCTCCATGGTTCCGTGCCTGTCCAGGTGATTGGGTGTGATATTCAGGATTGCGCCTACCTGTGGAACGCGCGTCATGATTTCCAACTGAAAACTTGACAACTCCAAAGTAACAAGGTCGATTGGTTGAATTTCGTCCAGGTATTCCACCAGCGGTAGACCGATATTCCCACCAACCCAGGAGCGGGCTGGGACCTGGACCCCGGCTTCTGCCATGCGACCAACCAGGGTGGTTGTGGTTGTCTTCCCGGCGGATCCGGTGATTCCAATCACCTTGCAGGGAACCGTTTCCATGAAAATTTGGGAATCATTGCTGATGGGAATGCCCTTCTTCCGGGCTTCAACAATAAGCGGAAGGGTGAGGGGGACACCGCCGGAGACGCAGATCAAGTCCACTCTCTCATCCAGGAGCGAGAGGTGGTGCCCTCCCAGTTCCCAACGGACAGGGAGCCCGTCCAGGGCTTCCTGTGCAGCATGCATGGATTCTGCCGGGCGATTGTCATTCAGGATGACCTGTGCCCTGCGATGAACCAGGAAACGGGTCAGAGCCAACCCCTGCCGGGCGGCTCCAATGACCAGGATACGACGACCAGTCCAATCCATCATCATTACACCAACGCCAGGGCGACACCCAGGATGCCGCCGAGTAATCCAACCAGCCAGAATCTTTGCACAACCTGTGTTTCAGACCATCCCATCAACTCAAATGTTAGGTGAATGGGGGTCATTTTGAAAAAACGTTTTCCTTTCGTGATTTTGAAATAAACAACCTGAATCACAACGCTCAGCAATTCGCTGATCGGGATGATTGCGATCAAGGGAAGGAGAAGCCATTGACCGGTCATCAGGGCAACCACCCCCAGGGTCGCTCCCAAGGACAGGGAACCGGTGTCACCCATAAATAATTCAGCCGGGTGAACATTCCACCAGAGAAAGCCAAAGAGCGCGCCAACAATGGTGAAACAAAACCTTGCCAGGAACACCTGCCCCTGCATGATTGCGACTGCTCCGTAGGCGGCAAATGCGGTTGCGGAAATCAAACCAGCCAATCCGTCCAACCCATCATTGAAGTTGACCGCATTGGACATGCCTACAATAATGACTACAGCAATGGGGATGTACCAAATACCTAGATCAATGGATTGTTCAGCTCCCGGCCAGTAGAGGTTGGGCACATCCAGGACATACTTGAGACCGAGAGCAGCACCCAATCCAACAATCAACTGCAGTGCCAGCTTGGTGCGCGCCCGCATCCCCAAGCCTTTCCGCTGACCCCGAACACCTTCCCAGTCGTCGATGGCGCCAATAACTGCGAAACTGAGCATAACCAAGAGTGGAAGGAGAACCGATTTTCCCAATCCTTCCCAACCCAACAAAGTCGCTGCATTCAATAGCACGGTCAGGAGCGTCACAGGGAGGATGAACATCACCCCGCCCATTGTGGGGGTTCCCATTTTAACCATGTGTGCGCCGGGTTCTTCCACCCGGATGAGTTTGCCGATGCGGTAATGGCGTAAAATCCGCAGCAGGGGGCTGCCCCAGATGATTGCCATCATGAAGCTCAATCCACTGAGCGCCAGTGCCATGGAGGAGTCGGTCATTCCATCACCTCCATGGCAGCTACTATTTCTTCCATGTGCATGCTGCGTGATCCCTTAACCAGCACAACATCACCGGAACGAATGATGTTCGAGAGGGCAGCGATTGCCTGGGAGTTATTCTCCACCCAGACGACCATGATGGATGGCATACCAGCCTGGCGGGCGGCATCGGCAATCATCTTTCCCCGGCTGCCCACAGCAACCAATACCTGGGCGATCTCAGCAGCCCTGCCCCCCACCAGTTCATGCCCCTTTTGTTCATATGGTCCCAGTTCCAGCATGTCACCCAAGACGGCGATCCTGCGACCATCCATCTCTCCAAGCAGGTTAAGTGCTGCCATGGTGGATTCGGGGGATGCGTTATAGGTATCGTCAAGAATCAGCGCACCGCTGGCAGATTGCACTGCCACCAACCGAAGTTGTGCCCGGCTTTGCTGCAAACCCAGCAGGATCTCTTCCCAGGTGAGACCTTCCACCAATCCAACAGCAGCAGCCCGCAGGACAGTGTGGACGGAATGTTGACCGATCATGGGTACATGCACGTGAAGGGTGTCCTTGCCAGTGTGTAGTCGGAAGGAAATGCCCTTTAAACCCTGGGATGTGATCTCGTCAGCCCATAAATCTGCTTCGGGGGTTAAGCCGTAAAACAACACCCGGGCGGATGTATGATTTGCCATTTGCCGGACCAGGGGATCATCATAATTGAGAATGGCGGTTCCGTCTTCCGGCAGGGATTCAACAAGTTCCCGCTTACCCCGGGCAATCATTTCCTGCGATCCTGCCCGTTCGGCGTGGACTGTGCCAATATTTGTAATGACACCAACCTTCGGGCGGGCGATGTGGCATAGGAAACGAATTTCACCAGGGACATAAAACCCCATTTCCAGCACGGCACGCTGGTAGCCGGGACCAAGCCGCAACAGGGTAAGGGGCAATCCAATCTCATTGTTCAGGTTGCCAAGGTTTTTCAGGGTGTTGTACCGCTGGCTGAGGACATCCGCCACCAATTCCTTTGTAGTGGATTTACCGACAGAGCCAGTAATTCCAATCACCCGGATGTTGTGCTTTGAGCGCCAGAAGCGGGCGATTGTTTGCAGGGCTTCCAAGGAACTGGGCACCCAGATGCAGAAGGGGGGCTCCGGGATCACAAACCTGGGATCCCAACAGCATTGGCGTAAATCCAATACTGGAAATTCATTGGTAAGGTCCTGTTGGATGAGCGCAATGTGTGCTCCTTGTTGAAAAGCATCCTTGATGAAGGCATGTCCATCCACACGCTCACCGGGCAGGGCAACAAACATGGCTGCCGGAATCACTTGCCGCGAATCAATTGCCGCCTCACTGATAATCAGCGAGGCTGCTTGCGGTCGGGTGCCTGTGAGGGCTTCAAGTACATCAGCAAGGGTTAACACAATCGTATCCTTCTCATTTCAATGCATTCCGCACGGCATCGGGCGGAATGTCCATCAACATCACAATTTTTTCCACAGCCTCTTTGAACACCGGGGCAGCCACAACGGACCCATAAGGATTGGAGGTGGGTTTTTCCAGCCAGACATACACCACAAATTTTGGATCATCCACCGGGCCCCAACCGATGAAGGATGCATTTGTCATGTCCGAATAGCCGGTCTCGTTGGGAATTTCACCTGTACCGGTTTTTCCCGCCACCCGATATCCCTCCACCAGGGCATTGGAAGCTTCCTCTTCCAGCGAGATTGCCAGCATCTCGGTCAGCGTATGGGCGGTTTCGGTTGTGACGGGCTGACTGATGACCATTGGATCAATATTGTGCTGGATCCCGTCCTGGATGTAACTCTTCAGGATGTGGGGAGCCATGATCTTGCCGTCATTGGCAATAGCGGATACTGCTGTAATCAACTGAATTGGTGTAACTGCCACACCCTGCCCAAAGGAATTGGTTGCCAGGTTTACGTCTGCCCAGTACTGATCGCCTGGAACACTCAACGGGAAGAGGGCTTCCCCTGCCAGGTCAATGTTGGTTCGGTGACCAATCCCAAACCGGTTCATGTAGTTGTAGAATACATCCGCACCCGTTTCCGTGGCAACCCAGGAGAGACAGACGTTCAGGGAATGCTGCATGCATCCCGTCATGGTTTGCCACCCCCAGGCTCCACGATCCCAGTTGTAAATATAATAACCGCCAACTTCAATATAGCCGTTGTCGAAAAACTCGGTTTCCGGTTCCACCGTGTTGGAGTCCAGTGCGGCTGCCATGGTGAGAACTTTAAACGTGGAACCCGGCTCGAATGTCTGGCTGACTATGCGGTTAAAAGGCGTTGCACCGGGATATACATCCAGGATTTCCCAGTAATTGTTTAAATTCATCCGCGGCTGGGTAGCCAGGGCAAGAAATTCTCCGCTGCGGGGATCCATGACGAGGATCGTGCCGGATTCCGCCCCGTTGGCTTCCACGGCTTGATCGATCAGAGTTTCCATGGCGGATTGGATCTCACGGTCAATCGTCAGGACAAGACTGCTGCCCGGGGGCACGCTGGGGATATTCTCCACGCGGTTCGGGTCACGTGCAATCTGGATTTGTTGTGGTACACCTGCAAGCAGAGAGTTGTAATATTGTTCCACTCCGTAGACGCCGGTTGCCTCATCCCGGTTGCGGTAGGGATAATAACCAAGCACGTTGGCAGCCAGTTCGTTTTCTGGATAACTGCGGATCAGGTGACCCTGCCAGTAGACACCTTCCAGCGAAGGATTCACCTGTCCCTTGCGGGGGGCAGGCAGGTTTTGGTATTCTTTCATCTTCTTTTCAATCTGGGCAACAACGTCCGGTGTGACAAAATCGGTCAAAACAACATATCGGATTACCCCCCCAGCCTTGGCTTCCTCAATCCGTGTCTGCATTTTCATGTAATCGGCACCTGTCAGTCCGGCAATTGTGGTGAGGACAGTTTCCTGGTTCTGCATCTCGTTAAGGGAAACACCGATTTCGTAAACCTCCTTGTTGCCTGCCAGCAGGTTTCCCCAACGATCATAAATGTTGCCGCGTTCGGGATAGATCGTCCTGTATTCATACTGGGAGCTCAGTCCTGGTAATTCCTGGGCACTCGCGCTGGTTTGAATTCGAACCATCTGAATCAAAATGGAAACGACCATCAGGATTGCAATGATTCGAATAAATTGAAAGCGGTTGAAGGGAGGCAGGTTCATGGCTTTACCGGCGGGTTTGAATAAGGCGGGAGGTGTTTTCAAACAACCATTCCCAGAGGGATTGACGGTAGGCAGCATCGATCTGTGATTTGGATTGATCTTCCGGTCGGACGGGCAGTGCCACAATTTCCGGCTGGCGTCCGGTATATCCAGGGACAACCACGTACACCGCCTGGGATGGATCGGCGGGAATGTATCCCAGATCTTCCGCTCGATCCTTCATCACCTTTGCCGAGGTGAGGATGGCGAGTTGGGTTTTAAGATCTGCAATCTGGCGGTCGAGGGTTTCCT
>JAGVUS010000372.1 GCA_019136175.1 Chloroflexota bacterium
GTTGGGTGGTAAGGTTTTCATGTGCTGGTCTCCCATCCCCCAACTGCGTTTGGGATTAAGAATTTCGTTTGGAGAATTCAAGCTATAATGAATTATCTTTTTTGTTTCCTGTAATTTTAAGTGGCATGGAGCGGTCCATGAGCCTGCGGACCAAAATTTTGCTGGTAAATGCAGCAACCACGGTGATCCTGATTGTCGGGTTGCTGCTGGCTGTCCGCGGCTTGCTCCTGCCGCACTTCCTGGAAGAACAGGATGCTGCAGTTCATCTGAACCTGGAACGGCTGGAAGGTGCCATCCAAAATGACTTTATGGTCCTGGATCAGACCATCCGTGACTGGGCAAAGTGGGACGACACCTATGCTTTCATCCAGGATGCCAACCAGGAATATGTGGAGTCCAACTTGCAGCCCGCCACATTTGCAGACCTCCATGTGCATTGGATGGTATTTGTTGGCGCGGACGGCGGGGTTGTCTTTGACGGCATCTATGACCCGGACTCCGGGCAGGTGCAGCCCAGCCCATTATCCATGGCTGCCCATCTTGGTGCCGGATCTCCCCTCCTGCCCGATCCCGGAGCCATGGAAGGGAAACAGGGCTTCCTGGCGGTGGCGGATGCCCCCATGCTGGTGGTTTCGCACCCCATTCTTCATACAGAAGGCGGCGGTCCTCCGCTTGGCGCGCTGATCATGGGGCGCTACCTGGACGCACAGGAAGTTGCCCAATTTGCCAACGTATTGCAATTTCCGGTTTCCATCCACCGCCTGGGCGGCGGGGAGCCTGTTCCAGGGGATGTAAGCGCTGCCTTGGAGAATATCCTTGCATCTGGCGCATCCCACAGGATATCTCCTTCTGATGATCGGACAGTATCCGGTTACCTCCTGCTGCGGGATGTCTATGACCAGCCAGCCTATATCTTCAGCTTTCAGCAGCCGTCTACGGTGCACCAGGCAGGAATCGTCTTGATCAACCTGGTCATTACCATTCTGATTGCAGCCGGGTTGATCTTCTTCCTGGTGTTTTCCGGTGCAATGGAAGTAATGGTTCTCGCCCCTTTGCGCCGCCTGAACCAACAGGTGACCGAGGTGGGAACCACGGGTGATTTATCCCGCCGGGTCACGGTCCATGGCAGGGATGAACTGGGGCAACTGTCGGAATCCATTAACCGTACCCTCGCTGCCTTGCAGGAGGCGCAAAGGATGGGTGAGGAAAACCGGGAACGCTTCCGTACCCTGGTCAATTCGATGGATGAACTGGTGTTTACCCTGAACCGTGAACGAACCGAGATGCACTTTTACGGCAGACAATCCGCCCGTTTCCGTCTTGCAGAAAGCGTGGACCCGGGAGAATTTCGCGATCTGCTGGACCGCGTTTCCAACTTCTCCCTGCACCATGAAATGATGGAACGTGCCATGGCGGGCGAGTCCATCTCTTATGACTTCCAGGTTGATTTTGATAAACAAAAACACCACTTTGTCAATTCGGTTGCACCCATTCATAATCCCCGTGGCGAGATTGTGGGCGTGGTGGGGGTGGCGCAGGAAATCAGCAACCTGAAGCAGCTGGAATTCATCCTCCGCCAGCGTGTGACAGAGTTGACTGCATTGTACGAAGTCTCCCGCCTGTTCCTCAGCCAGCTTGATACGACTGCAGCGCTTGCCAATGTCTGCCGTCTGGCAGTTCAGCGCTTTGGGCTGGATGCCGCCTGGGTGGGAGAGCCCCTGCCTTCCGGCAGCCGGATGCGGGTGCTTTCCAGCTATGGCGCCATGCCCATTGATGCCGCGTCCCACATGGTTCGGATAGAATCGGGTGGTTTGGTGAACCCGGCGCTGCTGTCCTATCAGAATGGTCGGGTGGTGACACTTAACCGATTTTCCAATGATGATACCCGTCCCATCGGTCCAACTGGAAGGCTGGTGCAATCCCTCATTTGCCTGCCCCTGCAGCAGAACGGTCAATCGATTGCTGCATTGACTGCTTACAGCCGGGAGGAAGGCTACTTCACCCCGGAACGGCTCCAGTTTCTGCAATCCTTTGCCAACCTGGCAAGCGCCGCGCTTCAGAGCGCCCGGCTCTTTGAGCAGGTGCTGTCGGGCAGGCAGCGACTGCAAGACCTCTCCCGCCGCCTGGTGGAAGTGCAGGACCAGGAACGGCTGGATACCGTGGAAGAGCTTCGCGAGGAAATGGACCGGATTTTCTCCGACCTTGGCACGGCGATCCAGCCGGAAACACTCCCTGATCCACTCGTCTTGCAGCAGGAACTGGAAACCGCCCGCGAGCGCACCCGGACATTCCTGGAACGCGCCAGCAGGAAACGAACGGAACCCCGCGCTTCGCTGCTGGAAGCACGCGGGCTGATTCCCACCCTGCAATGGCTGATCAACCGCTATTCCACCCGCCATGGTATGTCCATGCAGTTGGATGCGCCTGGTTTGGATGAAAACCGTTTCCCATTTGAGGTGGAATTGACGGCTTACCGCCTGGTACAGGAAGCCCTGACAATCATTGCCCAAAATTCCCATGTCCAATCCCTGCAGCTCCAGGTGCAGCATCTGCCGGGCTTGCTGGAAATCCGCATTGTCAAGCCCACCGAGGGCGGCACCACGGATCCAACGCTTCACCGGCTGCTGCTGGATTTACGCCAGCACCTGGCAGCCTTTCGGGGTGATGTCCAGATCGAAACCCATCCCGGTGGCGGTGAAACCTACATTTTTCATATCCCCCTGCAGGATTAACCTTTTGATAGTTTCCGTGCTATACTTTTTCCAACCAATTGATGAGTGGAGGAACCTATGTCATCCATGGAGGATATTCTGGCTGTCATCCTGGGCGGAGGGCGGGGCGCCCGCCTGTTTCCCCTGACAAAAATGCGCTCCAAGCCTGCCGTTCCCATTGCCGGGAAATACCGCCTGATAGACATTCCAATCAGCAACTGCATTAATTCCGGCATCTTCCGGGTTGCCGTCCTGACTCAGTTTAATTCTGTTTCCCTGCACCGCCACATTACCCAGACGTACCAGTTTGACCGGTTTCATACTGGCTGGGTCCAGATTTGGGCTGCGGAGCAGACGATTGCCAGTGAAGACTGGTACCAGGGAACTGCTGATGCCGTCCGCAAGCAGCTGTTTGAGATTCGTTCCACCCGGGCATCCCATGTTCTCATCCTGGCGGGCGACCACCTGTACCGGATGGATTATTCCGCCATGGCGCGCCAGCATTGGGAAACAGATGCCGATATCACAGTAGCGGTCCAGCCGGTGGCAGCCCAGGATGCGGGGCGGTTTGGCATCCTCAAGGTGGGCGAAAACAACCGGATCACCGAATTTGCGGAAAAGCCCAAAGATCCTGCCCTCCTGGCGAGCCTGGTCAGCCGTTCGGATGCCGGAAGACCTTTCCTTGGCTCGATGGGAATTTACCTGTTCAAAACCAGCGTCCTGTTTGACCTGCTGGAGCATTCCACGCTCGACGATTTTGGCGTCCATGTCATTCCCAGTTCCCTGGGTACCCACCAGGTGTTTGGCTATCACTTTGATGATTACTGGGAGGATATTGGGACCATTCGTAGTTTTTACGATACCAACCTGGCACTCACCCTGCCCAACCCGCCGTTTAATTTCTACGACGCCGATCATCCCATCTACACGCATCCCCGCTTCCTGCCGGGTACCACGGTGGAAAACAGTACATTGGAAAACGTGTTACTGACGGAGGGTTGCTGCATCCAGGATGCGGATATCCGCCATTCCATCATCGGCGTCCGCTCCCAGATTCGCTCCGGGGTTCATGTTGCCGACAGCATCATCATGGGCTCCGATTATTTCGACAGTGAAATTGCCAAACATATCCCCGGCGGAAGTGCCGTCCCGATTGGGATTGGGGTGAACAGCCATATTGAAGGCGCCATCGTGGATAAGAACGCCCGCATTGGCAGCAATGTAATCATCCGCTCCTTCCCGCGCGGGACGGAAATTACCACCGATACCTGGGTGGTGCGGGATGGCATTGTGGTGATTCCCAAGAACGCCACGCTTCCCAATGACACCTATATTGGTCCCGGCGTCCCGGTGGATTGATAAGTGGATTGATAACCTGGCAGCAACCGGGCAGGCGTTTTCTTGTGCCTGCCCGGAATTTTTTTAATGGAAATCTGTAATTATTTTTGACGGTAAATGTAATGGATTTGAAGGAAGGCACTTGTAATTTTTTCGTAGAGGTATAATCTATTAACGTGAAATCATCTGATGTTTGGAAACAGAGCGGAGCAAAGGTTTGTTCATTTCCATGGGAATTAAAACCGTTGAACCGCTCTTTATTTTATTAATTTTAACTTTGTAAATTTTTAAGGAGGAAGATGATGCCAAAAGAATCGAATCAGGCGGTCAAACCGCCGGCAGATGACCTGGACATCAGCTGGTACTCAAAGAGTGCCGAGGACGTCCTTTCGGAGCTGCAAACACAGTTCCATGAGGGCCTGTCATCCGACGAAGCTGCCCAACGTCTGGAAAAGGTGGGTCCCAACCAGTTGGTGGAAGCCCCCCGACCCACATTCATGCAACTGGTTCTCAACCAGTTCAAGGATTTCATCATTATCCTGTTGATTGTTGCTGCTGTTATTTCCGCCCTGTTGGGCGAGTACATTGACGCAGGCGCAATCATGTTGATTGTCATCCTGAATGCCGTGCTTGCTGTCATCCAGGAAAGCCGTGCCGAGCAGGCGCTGGCTGCCCTGAAGAAGATGGCCGCGCCGGAAGCTCAGGTCATGCGGGATGGGCACCGGGTTTCCATCCCCACCCACGACCTGGTTCCGGGTGACATTGTCTTCCTGGAGGCTGGTTATTACGTCCCGGCGGATATTCGCCTGATTGAAGCGATCAACCTCAAGGTGGAAGAAGCAGCCCTGACCGGCGAATCGATGCCGGTGGAGAAAAACGCTGCAGTAACACTGGACAAAGATATCCCCATTGGGGATCGCCGCAATACCGCCTTCATGGGCACGGTGGTCTCCTACGGGCGCGGGCGCGGTGTGGTTACCAGCACAGGCATGACCACCCAACTTGGCTTGATTGCCACCATGCTGCAAAGCGTGGAGGAAGAGGAAACTCCTCTCCAAAAACGCCTTGCCCAGCTTGGTAAATTGCTGGGGTACGCCGCCCTGGCAGTATGCGCCCTGGTCTTCCTGGTTGGCTTTATCCGCGCCCTTGGCAGCACCGATCTGACCTTCCTGGAGATGTTCTCCACCAAGGAAGGTCTGGAAAAAGTTATTGAACTGTTCATGATTGCCGTCAGCCTGGCGATTGCAGCAGTGCCGGAAGGCTTGCCCGCGGTTGTCACCATCAGCCTGGCGCTGGGGATGCGCGAGATGGTGCAGCGCCACGCCCTCATCCGGCGGCTTTCTTCGGTGGAAACGCTCGGCTCCGCCACCGTCATCTGCTCTGATAAGACCGGCACCCTGACCCAAAACGAAATGACCGTGACAAAAATCTGGGTGGATGGTCAGTTCTTTGACATTACCGGCACCGGTTACCAGCCGGTGGGTGAATTCCAGGTGGATGGAAAAACAGTCAATATTCGTGAATACCCTGCCGCATTGACGACCCTCTGGGTGGGCGTTCTTAACAATGATGCCCAGCTTGAGAAAATCGAGGAAAATGGCGGGACCTATCACATCATTGGCGATCCGACCGAAGGTTCCCTGCTGGTGGCTGCCGCCAAGGCGGACATTCTGCCGGAAACCATGGGGCAGTTGTATCCCCGCGAAAACGAAATCCCCTTTGACTCCACCCGCAAGCGCATGGTGACCATCCACGGTATTCGTGATCTGCGCCCCGACCTTGCCCCGGGCACCCTGGCGCAACACGGGGAGGAATACACCATCGCTGTCAAGGGCGCGCCGGATGTGGTGTTGAACCTCTGCAATCGCTACCAGGCAATGTCGGATAAGGAAGCCCACCCGCTGGATGAAGAAGCCCGCAAGCGGATCCTGGATGCCAACGATGCCATGACGAAACAGGCGCTGCGCGTCCTGGGCGTGGCATACCGCGTCATTCCTGCCATGCCTTCTGAAGTCAACAGTGATGACCTGGAGAAGGATCTGATCTTTGTCGGCTTGATTGGCATGATTGATCCTGCCCGCAAAGAAGTGAAGCCTGCCCTAGCCACCGCCCGTGAGGCTGGCATCCGCACGATCATGATCACCGGAGATTATCCCAACACCGCTCGCGCCATTGCAGAGCAGATCGGTCTACTGCGCCAGGGTCACGGGGTGATGACCGGCTCCCAGATGAACGAACTGGATGATGATGCCATGCGCCGCGAGGTGATGCACACCGATGTGTTTGCCCGCGTCTCGCCGGAACACAAAATGCGGATTGTGGA
>JAGVUS010000128.1 GCA_019136175.1 Chloroflexota bacterium
GATGGCTTGTGTTAGCGGATACCTGGTATCCGGGTTGGCGCGCAATGATGGATGGTCAATTTGAGCTACCATTCGAGAGGGCAAATTTTCTCTTTCGCGCGGTTAAGATGCCCAAAGGCGAGCATGTTGTTGATTTTGAGTATCGTCCTGGATGGATCACCCCGGCAATATTGATGAGTTTGTTGGGATGTGCTACACTAATTATTCTGTTATTGGTTGACGGGAAAAGACTGCTAAAAAAGATTGGAGCCCCGCATTCAAATGGATGAAAATGTTGTTAAGATACAGGGTTTTTGCAATAAAGTATTGGCAAATCTTGAAAAAGTTATTGTCGGAAAAAAACATGTATTGGAACAGGTTATTGTTGGATTAATTTGCCAGGGTCATATCCTGATAGAAGATGTGCCGGGGGTTGGGAAGACCATTATGGCGCGAGCTTTATCCAAGTCAATTGGATGTTCATTTAACAGGTTGCAATTTACACCCGACATGCTTCCCAGTGATGTTACAGGTGTATCCATTTTTAACCAGGTATCAAGGGAGTTTGAGTTTCGCCCTGGACCAGTAATGGCGCAAATTTTACTTGGTGATGAAATTAATCGGGCAACTCCCAAAACTCAATCTGCTTTATTGGAAGCAATGGAAGAACGCCAGGTTACGGTTGATGGTGTGACATATCCATTACCCAAGCCGTTCATGGTGATGGCTACTCAAAATCCAATTGAGTACGAAGGGACTTTTCCTCTTCCGGAAGCTCAATTGGACCGGTTTTTGATGAGAATACGACTGGGGTATCCACAACTTACTGATGAAATTCATATTTTGGAACTCCAACAAATCCGTCATCCCATTGAGGGGATTGGGATTGTTGCCAGTGTGGAAGATTTGTTGGCTGTTCAGGAGTCAGCCAAATATATTTATGTTTCTCCTGCAATCAAGCGATACATCGTGGAACTGGTTCGGGCTACCAGGGAACATCAGGATGTCTATCTTGGCGCAAGCCCCCGGGGGAGCCTTGGGCTGTTCCGGGCAGGGCAGGTCAGAGCAGCAATCATGGGTAGGGATTTTGTCCTTCCGGACGACATTAAATATCTTGCCCCCCTGATTTTGGGGCATCGGATTGTTGTACAACCTGCATCCCGTTTGCGAAACCTGACCCCGGACCAAATTGTTGCAGAAGTCCTTGGTTACTTGCCAGTTCCTTCTGTGGAAATTTCAAAAAAGTAACCGGTCTCGTGAATCAATGACGATACGCTCAACATTTTGGGTGTTTCTTGGGTTACTGGCAGCATCTTTTTTGGCGGGTAACTTCACGCGCTCATTTGTTTACTACCGCGTTGTATATCTCTTGTTGTTTATATTATTATTTAGTTTGATTTGGGGATTATTGTCGATTCGGGGTTTGTCAGTCAAACGGTCAGCGAGAATTCATCGATTACCGGTTGGAGCTATTTTTGAAGAGCGATTTGAGGTTGTCAATCCGACGCGTTACGGGCGTCTATGGATTGAAATTGAAGATCAATCCAACCTGCCAGGCAGCCGTAGTTCCAAGGTTATTTCAGCTGTTGGCGGCAGGCAATCCCGTACCTATGTAACCCGAACATTGCTTCAACAAAGAGGTGTGTTTCCGCTAGGACCAACAAGATTGATAACGGGTGATCCATTTGGACTTTTTCTTTTCAAGAGAGAATTTCCACCAGTTAACCAGTTGTTGGTGCTGCCCTATATTGTAGATTTGGATTATTTCCCATTCCTTCCTGGTTTATTGCCCGGTGGCAGGGCGTTACATCGGCGAACATTGGAAGTATCACCGCACGCTGCCGGGGTCAGGGAATATGCTCCCGGCGACCCTCTCAGTAGAATACACTGGAAAAGTACAGCCCGGCGCGACCACATCATGGTTAAGGAATTTGAGCAGGATCCACAAGCAGATGTGTGGATTTTACTGGATGCGCATAGGCATTCTCACATTCGAGAGAAACAATCGAAAAGACAACAGCCCGTTGAGCAATTCTGGTTTTGGACTCACAAATCAGAAGTTTACCTGGCGGCGGATACCTACGAATACCTTGTCAGCGCATGCGCATCGATTGCAAATTACTACGTACGCTCCAACCGGGCAGTTGGATTTGTGAGTCACGGACATTCCTATGTGGCTTTGCCGGTGGAGCGGGGGGAGCGTCAACTGGCAAAAATTATTGAGACCCTGGCGTTATTGGACGCTGATGGTCCCTTGACGGTTTTAGGGTTGGTCAATGCCCAGGCTTCTTCTATTGCCCGCGGAAGCACAGTGGTTCTACTTACCCCTTCCAGGGATATTCAAGTTGAAATGGCTGTCGATGAGCTTCTCCGACGTGATATGAATCCCATCGTTGTCATGGTTGCCTCAGAATCATTTGGCGGTGAAGGCGGATCACTTGATGTGGCTGCTCATATTCAAGCCAGAGGTGTACCGCTTAAGATTCTTCGGTGCGAGAATAATATATTACGAGACCTGCAATTAAATCACAACGTTTAATGTTGTTCTTATTAACCCGAGTGATGGTTGGTGTGAGCATGACCGGATTCGGCATCCGGTAGATCGTGAATTAAGTCAATTGCATGGGGAAGAACAAACTTGATGACGCGAAAATTCTCCACTGCCGCTTTTGGATTTCCGGGAAAGTTGACAATGAGACTTTTTTTTCGAATCCCCGCCATAGGTCGTGATAGCATGGCATGAGGGGTTATTTTCAAACTTGATTCCAGGATTGCCTGGATGATCCCCGGAGCCTGTTTATCTAGGATGGCAATCGTTGCTTCCGGGGTGACATCTCTTGGCGCAAATCCGGTTCCCCCTGTTGTTAAGATCACATTCACGCCAAGGACATCGGACCAATAAATCAAAGTCTCTGATATTTGAGTTATTTCGTCCGGCACGATCCGTGTTTCAATGATCTTACCACCAAATTCAGAAATCTCTTTTACAAGCGCTGGCCCGGAGAGATCAGGACGCAGTTGTGCATAAGATCGATCAGATATGGTCAGAATTGCAAAAGAAATCTCAGCCATTTTTCTCAATACAATCTACACAACAACATCCGGGGGAGACAATAATTCAATGAGAGTAGCTGGCATAAATGGTTTGAGGAGAAAATGATTTGCGCCAGCTTCTATGCAGGCGTATTTTAACTCTTCCCCAGAAGTCATAATCACATTGAGAGGAATTTCAGAACAATACTGCCTGATCTTTTTTACAAGGTCGATACCATTCAGTGTTTGGAGGTGAACATCAAGGATAATGGCATCCGGGTGATTGGTTATAATCGACTGAATGATTGTTTCGGTTGATACTGGGGAAATTTCAATCACCGAAAAATTATCCAACTCCAACAATGTTTTTAATAGTGTTCGCATTGTTGGGTCGTCATCAATCAACATTACTTTTTTCAATAGAAAACCTCTCTATTTATTGAGGCGCCCCCGCCGAGAATCGAACTCGGAACCGACGGATTAGAAGTCCGGCGCTCTATCCTATTGAGCTACGAGGGCAATTTCCCCTATTTTTTTGCCAGCAGGGGACGGATACCGTAATACACTTTGGGACCAGACAAGGTTCTTAAGAGCGTCACTGCTGGTTTCCCAATCTTATCAGATAATTCCTGAATTGTGAGTGGTTGATTGCCATTCGCCAGGAACACACGAAAGACGCTATCCACAAGTGTGGTTGTCCTGGTAAGAAAATCGGATTGCCTGGCGCAATGTGTTGTTAGAATATGTTGAATACCATCCACGCGTGTTACTTCGGCAGTGTTGGGATCAATCCAGTCAATTTCAAGAATATTTGTGGCGTCTTTAAACGTATTTTGATGCTCTTCGCAAAGGCAGGAGAACAAGAATATTCTCCAATTATTATCATTTTCCTTCCACCAGGAAAAATCAATGTGAAACGGTGTATTCAGATTGGGTTTAATCAAGCTTGGACGCTGGATCACCATTATGTTTGCTCCTCAGCCGCTACCTCAGGTTGGTAACGGAAGTAAAGGTCACCCAGGTGAACCGACCAAGGACGATTGAAAAGGACATCCAATATTGGGCCTGGCGGGCAACGCCGGACCAGGTTCACCACAGCATATAATTCCTGGGCGTGGACATGTCCTTGAGGGCTGAGTTTGGAAAGCTGGATCATTGAATTTCGAACGATGGTATCAAGATTGTTGCGATTGCTGTTTGTCTGGTTCCAAAGCTCGTCGAGACGGGTGGTATCTGTGATGGCAATTGCCATGCGTTCGTCAAAATTGGCGTAAACCTGTTGTTTCAACATGGCATAGACCAGTCCACCGTCAGCCCCCACCAATAATGTGCGAACCCATTCACGGGTGGGATGCTTTTTCCCCAATGATATGATGATTTCTCCGGGTTCTCCCCGGCTTAATGTGATTTGACAACCAGGAAAAAGGTTGTTTGCATCGTACCAATTTTTCAATCCAAAGACGTATTTATGTGGACGCACCACCCATCCGCTGAATCGATTTTTGTTGGTATTGTCAACAAAAGTAAACAATACCCTGGGAGATTCATAGGCGGTGGGGAATAGTCTCTCCAGGCGCCTGGTTAATGGAATCGTTCCAGCCCTCCAGTGAGGGTAAATGAGAGTGACTGTAACCTGGTTGACCTCTTCGTCGTCATTTGCAAGCTCTGGTGACAGCTCATCGTAACTGGCTGTATCAAATGCGGGCAGGTATTTTTGTATATTATTCGATTGGTGATAATCAATCGGAAAATAACGGAGCATTGGGTGTTCCGATTGCACCTCGTCCGGTTCCAGCCTGTGCAGGAACCAGAGGATTTCTCCAGAAGCGCCAATTTCATCAAACCTTGTATCTTCCTGGAGGGCGAGATTCAGAGAGAATTCTGTTAATTTTGGGTTTACATCCGTAGGCAAATCTATTTCCTGGATGATTTTGTTGGTTGTCAGCGGACCGCCATTGGCTTCTTCCAGTAACGCTTCAGCCAAATTCAAATGACCAAGATTAATATCAACCAGAAGGGCACGGGGAAACCATCTGCCGGCAATTTGAACGATATCTGGATTTGATTCCAACAAATCCAGCAAGCGGACAGATAAAATTTTCCCGTATTTTTTTAATACATAAGCCGGATCTAGAAGAGGATCGTCCAATTGAACGGGTATGGGCATATTCAAGGAGTGATTTTCAACCCCGCAAGCGAATTCTTTAACCGCTCCATTTTCTAATCGGACTGAAATCACATCAAAAGGATCAAATTCTGGATTACTGCCTTTGCGGCTACCGATTACTTTTCCTTTGCTCCAATCCAAAGCGGGGAAACATAGCTCCATCCCGATCTCGTAATTATTTTTTGGTATGTAGACATCACACGTGTTGGAGGATTGCTTCAACTCCAACAACTTTTTTTCGCGTTGTATACGAAAATTAATTAATGCTCGAATCAATTCATGGGGCGTCTGAGGGGTTTCTATCTCCAGGAGATGGTTGTATAAAAGATCAAGATCCTCATTTTCAATTTGCAAACTGTCCCAGTAATTTTCTGCGAGTGTGAGTGGTTTTATTCCTGTCATGTTTTTTCCGTCATCCTGCTTAAATCGTAACAAGTATTATACTCCACCTCATGGATATTGATTATCAAGCCATTCTGTTGGATTAACTTGATTGCCATTAACCCAGATTTCCCAGTGCAGGTGAGGTCCAGTTACTCTGCCGGTTTTGCCGACAAAGCCAATCAGTTGACCTGCCTCGACATAATCTCCTTCTTTAACAAACATTTCCAATTGATGCCCGTATCCACTGAACACACCCCATCCATGATCAATCAGAGTGAAGTTACCTCTAACCACCAGTTCTTCTGCCATAACAACGCGACCCGGAGCTGTTGCATAAATATTTAAAGTATTCCCACATGTTGTAAGGTCAAGCCCGGTATGGAAGTAATCAAAATCTCCATCGTTGTAGGCGCGTCGATTGCCAAATCTATCCGTTACGCAGGTTGGATCTGCATAAACCCCTGGCGGCACATCAATAGGCACAATGAATGAATCAGACCATAATTTATTGGTAGTAAATTGGGAAATCACATTTCGAACAAGGATATCTTCGGGCTCGGTATTTGCCCTGTCAATCGTTGCGGGATCGACGATCAGTCTCTGGTCGCTGCGGAATTTGCCGGCAGCAACCAGGATCGGCTGAG
Organism: Chloroflexota bacterium; assembly: GCA_019136175.1. Classification (GTDB taxonomy): domain Bacteria; phylum Chloroflexota; class Anaerolineae; order Anaerolineales; family Anaerolineaceae; genus CALMHE01. Next base: position 6,208 of record JAGVUS010000128.1, read on the forward strand.
AAATCGAGTAAATACCTCCATCTGATGCAGTAATGGAAAGGGAGAACTCACTTAGCCCTACTGGATGCATGGCGTGAATTCCCTGCAAGGCGATGTATTCATTGGCATCCTGTTGAACAAAGAACAGATTGTTTCCCGCGAGATTACC
>JAGVUS010000257.1 GCA_019136175.1 Chloroflexota bacterium
AATCAACCGGCTGACCAAAAAAGAAGGCTTGATGATTGGCCGCGAAATTGACCGCCTGGAGCTGCGCCTCAGTGGTGTGCGCCAGATGAAAAGTCTGCCCAACCTGCTCTTTGTAGTGGATGTGGATCGGGAAGCAACCGCCGTACACGAAGCCAACATCAAGGGCATTCCAGTGGTCGCACTTGTGGATACAAACTGCAATCCCTCGGGTGTGGATTATGTCATCCCCTCGAATGACGATGCCATCCGCGCAGTCAAGCTGCTGGTAGCCAAGATTGCCGATGCAGTCCTGGAAGGCAAAGCGACCCGCAAGGATGAGGAGATTGAAGAAGCTGAAACCGGCTTGGAAACATCTATCCGCCGCCCGGTTGTCACCCGCTCGGTTATGGATGAGGAATCGGAACTGGATGATGACAAGCTGCTGGGCGCATCCACACTTGCCAAGCTTCACCCGGAAACTGAAGAAGTGGAAACAGGAGAGTCCGCGGAAGGAACCCCTGTGGAAAAAACCGACGAAACGCAGGAATAATCTGCAGCCGAAAAGATGGATCGAAAAGGAAAGAACCATGCAAATTACAACTGAAATGATCAAACAACTTCGTGAAGCCACCAATGCCGGCATCCTGGATTGCCGCAAAGCGCTGGAAGCTGCCAATGGCGATTTCAAGGCTGCGGTTGATTTCCTGCGGGAAAAGGGACTGGCGACTGCTGCAAAGCGCGCCGATCGCCGTGCCTCGGAGGGCGTGGTGGAACTGTATTCTCATGGAAATGGACGTGTGGGTGTGATGCTGGAAGTCAATTGCGAGACAGACTTTGTGGGACGCTCGGAAGCCTTTCGTAATTTTGCTCATGAACTGGCGCTGCAAATTGCTGCATCCTCTCCCATTTATATCCGGGAAGAAGATGTTCCCCAGGAAGTTCTGGATCACGAAGCGCAGATCGCGACTGCAAAAGCCAGGGAAGAAGGCAAGCCCGAAGCTGTCCTGCCCCGTATTGTGGAAGGCGCACTCAAAAAATTTAAGACGGAAAGCGTGCTGTTGCTCCAACCCTATATCCGGGATGAAAGCATCACTGTCCAGCAGCTGCTGAATGATGCAGTTGTAAAAACAGGCGAGAACATTGTTATCCGGCGGTTTACCCGCTGGGCACTGGGTGAAGCCTCCGAAGATTAACCATCAAAAAGCCAACCGCAGGGTTGGCTTTTTTTTCGAAAAAAGGAGATGCCATGGACGAATTGAAATTCCACCGGATTTTGCTCAAGTTGAGCGGAGAATCGCTGGCTGGACCGCAAGGATTTGGGATTGACGCCCAACGGGCATTGGAGATTGCCCTGCGTGTCAAGGACGTGCGGGAGATGGGTGTGGACGTCGCAATTGTCATCGGGGCTGGCAATCTTTGGCGCGGCAAGGGTGGCACCAATATGGGCATGGACCGCGCAACTGCGGATTATATGGGGATGCTGGCGACCGTCATGAATGCCCTGGCGCTCATGGATGCGTTGGAAAGCCAGGGAGTGATGGTCCGGGTGCAATCTGCAATTGAGATGCGCTCGGTGGCGGAACCATATATCCGCCGCCGTGCAATCCGCCACATGGAAAAAGGGCGGGTGGTCATATTTGGGGGGGGAACAGGTAACCCATTTTTCTCCACGGATACAGCGGCTGCCTTGCGAGCGATGGAAATTGGCGCGGATGTGTTGATTAAGGCAACCCAGGTGGATGGGGTGTATGACAGCGATCCCAAGCGGAATCCGGATGCGGTCCGGTTTGATCACCTGACCTACATCGATGTACTCAACCGCCACCTGGCAGTGATGGACAGCACTGCGATTTCCCTATGCATGGACAACAAGCTGCCCATCATGGTGATGAATATGGCGGACCCGGACAGCCTGCGGAAAGCATTGATGGGCGAGCCGGTGGGAACGCTGGTGACCACCGAGTAGCACCGGGTCACGCTGTTTCCGGAATTTCACAAACTACGAACATGGAAGATGCCTGGATTGCAGGGCACCTTCCATGTTTTCATCAGGTTGTTGGTTCTGCAACAAAGAGAGTTGAAGGATGAACCACTTTCCTGTACAATGATGGGGAGGAATACACATGAAAATCCGCTGGTTGATTCTGATTCTATTGTTCTCCTTATTGTTTCCCGTGTCAGGTGTGCAATCCCAGGGAGGGACGGGAACGAATTCTGTCGTTTTAATTAACATGGAAGGTCCGCTGACACCTGTCCTGGTGCAATATCTGGAAAGGGGAATCCAGAGGACGGAAACTTTGGGGGCGGAAGCGCTGATTGTCCAGTTAAATACACCGGGGGGGAGCACGGATTTAATGACCCAGATGGTCACCTTGATTCGCGGGAGCAGCGTGCCGGTGATTGTCTATGTTGCGCCCAATGGTGCCATGGCGGGTAGTGCGGGGACCATCATCACTCTGGCTGGGCATGCCGCCGTGATGGCGCCGGAAACCATTATTGGCGCTGCCAGCCCGGTGGGTTCCGAGGGGGAGGATATTGGTGAAACGATGGAAGCCAAGTTAAAGGAAGCCTTCCGTGCACAGGTGCGCAGTCTGGCGGCAGGCCGCGGGGCTGAGGCAGTTGCATTGGCGGAGGATACCATTGAAAATGCCAGGGCGGTGTCTGCTGTGGAAGCGCTGGATGCCGGACTGGTGGATTTTATTGCCCGGGACCTTGCAGAAGTTTTAAATTGGCTGGAAGGACGTACCCTGGTGGTTTCCGGAGAACCCATCACCCTGCATACGGCTGGAGCCAGGGTGGAAACGCTGGAACAAACCCTGATTGAAAAAGTCCTGCAGCTCCTGACCAATCCCAACCTGGTTTTTCTTTTACTCTCCATTGGCGTCCAGGCGATTCTAATTGAAATTTCCAGCCCAGGTGGTTGGGTGGCGGGATTTATTGGCATCATTTGTGTTGCTCTTGCGATCTATGGGCTTGGCATCCTGCCTGTCAATTGGTTTGGACTGATTTTCCTTATCCTTGCTTTTGTCCTGTTTATCATTGATATCAAGGCACCAACCCACGGTGCATTAACGGCTGCCGGGATAGGGTCATTTATTGCCGGTGCATTAATCCTGTTTAATTCCGTCCAGATTCCTGGCATCCCCCGCATCTCGGTTCCGCTGGTGGTCGGTACAGGGATTGTACTGGCTGTCTCCTTTTCCGTTATCGTTTCCTTTGCCATCCGGGCATTGCGGGCTCCTGCCCAAATGGGAAAACAAACCTTGGTGGGGAAACTGGCAATTGTGCGAACTGCATTGAATCCCCGCGGGCAGGTCCGCGTTGGTGGTGAGTTGTGGAGTGCGGAACTGGTGGACGAAGAATCTGGTCCGGTGAAAGAGGGGGAAGCGGTGATCGTGGTGGAAGCCGATGGTTTGCAATTAAGAGTCCGGAAACGATGATGCTTATCCGCCGGGTTGCATCCATTATTGTAATCATTTTGATGATGATGCAAGTGGGGGGATGTCAGCGTAATGGAACCATCAAGGTGGGTTTTGCTGGCGAGATTTCCGGCAAGGGAGCAGACCTTGGGATCGGTGCACGGAACGGCGTGATGATGGCTGCGGAAGAAATCAACCAGATGGGTGGCATCCATGGTAAAAAAATTGAAGTGATTGCCAGGGATGACCAGGGGGAGCCGGACGTAGCCCGAAAAGTGGACCAGGAATTGATTGACCAGGGAGTTGTTGCAATTATTGGGCATATCACCTCCCAGCAGACACTTGCCGGGCTGGAGGTGACTCAACCCGCAGGTGTGGTGATGATCAGCCCAACAGCTTCCAGTTCACTGCTGACCGGCAAGGACGATCTGTTCTTCCGGGTGGCGGCGGATAATGGAGCGGAATTACAGGTGTTGGGGCAGGAAATTTGGGACCGGGGAAATGAAACCATGGTCATTATGTATGATGCGGAAAATGTCTCGTTTGCAAAAACATATGCCGAAGGGGCGGGACAGGTTTTCCAACAACGTGGTGGAACCATCCTGGCTGTGATTCCTTTTAGTGATGATGATAAAACCTTGCCTGGTTTAATTCGGGAGATCAGGCTAATGGATCCGGATGCCGTCCTGGTGGTGGCATCTGCATTAACTACAGCCCTGGTTTCACAGCATATTCATCTTGAAGATTGGGAAGTTGATTTGTTCGCTTCGGATTGGGCGTATTCTGATCTTCTGCTCCAGGCTGGCGGAAAGGCAATTGAGGGAACGGAACTGGTCGTATCCTATGATGTTAACAGCCAGGCTCCCAACATGGCGGCTTTTCGGGAGCGTTACATCCAGGCGTTCGGATTTGAACCAAATTATGCATCAGCCCAGGGGTACGAAGCGATGATGGTTCTGGCGGGTGCGCTGGTTCAAACCGGCGGCGACGCTGAGGGACTGCCGGATGGATTGCGAGGGATTCAAAATGTGCAGGGATTGGTTTCCCCCATTTCCATTGATGCATTTGGGGATGTAATCCGCCCGATGTTTTTGTTTCGCGTGACAGATGGAATTTTATCCCTTGACCGGGAAATTCATGCCCCCACACCAACACCATAAACAGATCGGGGGTGCCTGCATTCGGCAACCCCGATCATTTTTCGCTTGATATTCCTGGATCAGGCTCTCCAGAAACCCCGGCGAACCGGGCGAACCTCTTCCACGGTCACAAATGCTTCCGGATCGGCTTCCAGGACGATGGTTTCCAGGTTGCTGGTTTCTTTACGGCGGACATTCACCTGTAAGACATTGACAGTACCATCCCGACCGCGGGCGGACAATTCTGTCACAGCAAATCCGGCTGCCCGAATCTGCTCTGCAATTGCAGCCCCCCGGGTGGAACTGATGATGGTGAACTGGGTGTAGCCGATGGCTAACTTTTCCTCAATCCACATTCCTACCACATTTCCGGTGGCAAACCCGGCGGCATAAGCCAAAATATTCAGCGGATTTTCCAGGTTTTCCAGCACTGAGCTGATGGCAATCACAAAAATTAATGCCTGGAAGAAACCAAGAGCCCACGCCAGCCCCTTCTTTCCCCGTACGACAAAAAGCAGGCGGATTGTGTCCAGCGTCATGTCGCCGACACGCAGGAAGAAAATGCCAAGCACAACCAGCCAGGCTTGGGAACCGAGCAATCCTTCAAACATGGTTATCCTGCCTTGCCATTCGAAATGGCGGGGAGATACAATTCCTTCATGTACTCTTTGACCATGCGGCGTGTGCAGAAGAGGGGAGCCAGGGTACGGATGGAGGTTTTCATGCGGGCGATCCAGCCAGTGGGCAGATTGTCTGCCGACCTGTTTTCATAGTAGAGCGGAATAATCTCGTTTTCCAGTGTGTTGTACAGGCTTTCAGCATCCAGGCGATCCTGTTCTTCGGAGCCGGGTTGTTCCTTGTCTTCGCCAATTGCCCAGCCGTTGCTGCCATTGTAGCCTTCCCGCCACCAGCCATCGAGAACTGAAAAATTTAGAACGCCATTGACAGCAGCTTTCATGCCGGATGTACCAGAGGCTTCATTGGGGCGGCGCGGGTTGTTCAGCCAGATATCCACCCCCTGAACAAGATAGCGCGCCATATTCATGTCGTAATCTTCCAGGAAGATCAGGCGACCTCCAGTGCGGGCATCCTTCACAGCCCGGTAAACCTGCTGGATGAGAAGCTTTCCGGGTTCATCCGCCGGGTGGGCTTTCCCAGCAAAAACAACCTGGACGGGTCGGGATGCGTTGTTGATGATTTTCAACAGGCGCTCATAATCCCGCAGGATTAAATTGCCGCGCTTGTAGGTGGCAAACCGGCGGGCAAAGCCGATAGTAAGCGAATAGGATTCCATCAACACACCGCTGGATAATACCTGCACTGGGTGTGCCCTTCCAGAAAGCCACAACATGCGGGCGCGCTCGTTGGCATAGATTACCAATTTGCGCTTCAGATGGCGGCGGACAGCCCATAATTCGGCATCCGGGATGAGGTCAATTTTTGCCCACATCTCGGGATCATCCATGTGTTCGTACCAATCGGAACCCAGATAGCGATCGTACAGAAGGCGCATCCGGCGGGCAAGGAAACTGCCCACGTGAATCCCGTTGGTCACATGCGTGATGGGAACATCCTCTGCCCGGCGATCCGGCCACAGGAAATTCCACATTCTCCGGGAGACCTGTCCATGCAGTTCGGACACTGCATTACAGCCATCTGCCAGGTGAAGAGCAAGGACCGGCATGACAAAATTATCACCCCAGGGGGTTGCCTGGCGTCCAAGGTCCACAAATTGATCGCGGGTTAATCCCAGGTTTTCCCAGACCTGCGCAAGGTATTTGTCCACCAGCCAGAGGGGGAACTGGTCATTTCC
>JAGVUS010000147.1 GCA_019136175.1 Chloroflexota bacterium
ACGCTGCGAAGCTTGCGCTTGATTTGCGGATTTCCCCACGCATCGTGAAAATCTTTCAGGATGAACAGAGAGTACCCCTCCATCTTTTCCACCTGCTCCAAGGCGGTGAGCGGATCGCGGGCAGCCGGGAGTGCTCCGGTCGTGGGGGTGAGAGAGGAAAATCCATCTGCGGTGTCCCATGTCAGGGCACGGCGCTGGGTGCGTTCACACACCGATTTGATGGTCTGCAGGGCACGGTCTTCCTCCGGCGTGATCAGCACTATTAAGGTAAAACGGGCACGTAAATAGATATCGAGTTGATCTTCAAGGTTCATACATCTATTTTAATCCGAAACGGAAAAGAGAACCGGTATCTTTGCCCGTCAAAAACAGGATCGACATAAATAATTATTTTTGGAAAGTTGTTTTGGTGACATTTGTCAAATGAAGCGGTGACAAGTCAAAAGTAGTCGGAACGCCAATGATTCCTTATAATGAAAACGGTAAATTGCGACAGACCTTTTTGATTATGTCTGATCAATTTCCACACTTAACCTCTACCCATCGGATGGAGAAACCTATGGACCTGTCGATCGAAAAAGTGCGTGAAGCACACCAAACATTGGCGGAACTTTCTTTTGAGAAAAAGCCGGTTGTGAGAGGCTATGCCAATCGAACTCTCTATATCAATTTGAGTGATCACTCAATTCAAATAAAACCGGTCACGCAGCAAATGAAGGATCTCTTCACGGGCGGACGGGGATTTTGCCTCTGGCTGCTTTGGAATGCTGTCAGGGATGATACCCGATGGGATGACCCTGAAAACGAGCTAGTGATTGCTGGTGGTCCGATCGGCGGAATTACTGCCTACCCCGGAACGGGTAAGTGTACAGCAGTAACCATCTCACCGTTAACCAAGTCAATTATTGACAGCAATGGCGGCGGCTATTTTGGTCCCTATCTCAAATTTGCCGGTTTTGATGCCCTTGAGGTACAGGGAATTGCCGACCGGGAGGTGGTGATTTTCATCGACGGTGTTTCGGGTGTGGTGCGGATCGAAGACGCTCCCCTTGAGCCAATGGACACGCATTTACTTAACCCGATTTTGTTTGACCTGTATGCAGAGGATGAGCGCGGCAAGCGCAATCTCTCTTCGGTGACTGCCGGTTCTGCAGCAGAATATGTTCCCATGTGCGGTTTAAATATCAGCTACTACGATCCCCGCAGGAAGGAAATTCGAATTAAACAGGCTGCCCGCGGTGGTGCTGGAACTGTTCTGCGGCAGAAAAACATCAAGGCGATTGTTGTTCGGACGCCTGATGTACGGGGTGACAGCAATGGTGTGGCAAACATGGACCTCATCCGTAAAGCTGGTCAGCGAATCAATAAGGAAATTACGGAGTTTGACTCGTCCCAGAACGATATGGCGGGTACGGGTACTCCGTACCTTGTGGAAATTATGAGCCGGTTTGATCTTCTACCGATTGAGAATTTCCGGTTTGGTTCCGATGATCGTGCAGCTCAAATTGCAGGAGAAATCTGGAAGCCCATGTTTGATCGCCGCGGTCCGGATGGGTGCTGGTATGGATGCACCATGGCTTGTGCTCATGCGGTACCACATTTCCACCTGACCACAGGACCCTACAAGGGACAGGTGGTTTTTGTAGATGGACCGGAGTATGAGACCCTTGGTGCAATGGCTTCCAACCTGAGTATCTGGGATCCCGGGCAAATGTTGGAATTGAATTTTTATGCAGATACCTATGGGATTGATACCATATCATTGGGGAACTCCATTGCTTTTGCCATGGAATGTTATGAATATGGAATCCTGACGAAGGAAAGAACCGGCGGATTGGACCTGACCTGGGGAAACTTTGAATCCACCATTACGTTGATTCACCAGATGGCGCATGGTGAAGGATTTGGTGTAATTGTAGGCCAGGGAACCCGCTACATGGCAGAATTATTTGCAGAGAAGTATGGGGCTGATCCTCAACTGATGAAGGATATTGCCATGCATGTCAAGGGCATGGAAATTTCCGAGTACATTCCCAAGGAATCACTTGCCCAGCAGGGTGGATATGCTTTGGCGACCAAGGGTGCCCAGCATGATGAAGCCTGGTTGATTTTCATGGACATGGTTCATAAACAACTCCCATCTTTTGAGGATAAGGCTGAAGCTTTATGGTATTTCCCCCTGTGGCGCACCTGGTTCAGCCTGCATGGATTATGCAAACTGCCCTGGAATGATATCATTCCAACCAGCAACCGGTCACTGCCCCCCAAGGAAGCCGCCAAGGTGCCGGAGCATGTGGAAAACTATCGCTGGTTGCATGAGGGGGTTACGGGGGTACCGGTAACAATTGAGGATATTCTTGTTCAATCTGAACGTGTGTACCAGTTCCAACGGGTTTTTGCTGCCAGGTTGGGATATGGAACCCGTGAATATGATTATCCACCTTACCGCGCCATGGGACCTGTGACAGTCAAGGAATATGAGTCCCGTGCTGAGCGTTATGACACCCAGCTAAAGGAAGAGGTTGGATTGCAACTGGACGGGATGACTACTGAGCAGAAAATGGCTGCCCTGCGCAAATACCGCGAGGAGCGGTATGACAAACTTGTGGATGCGGTCTACAGGCGGCGCGGCTGGAATCACAATGGCATCCCAACGGTGGAGACCCTCCGGAAACTGGGGATAGATTTTCCCGAAGTGGTTGCTGTCGTTAACAAATTTGGTGAATAAAGCTGGTTGAATGGAAATCACCCCGGTATCTTATTGCGCCGGGGTGATTTTTTATCGGGTATAATCAGGGAACCGATCAAGATTGGAGGTGCCGGACAAAGACAACGTACTGTACAGGTAAAAGTGAAGCGCATGGCTCCGCTGGGGGACAACGGAGTGACGAGGACAAGGGTTCGCAGTCGCAAGGCTGCGTTAACCGCCGGGAACAGGCTGCCAGCCTGGTCGGCGGGAAAATCGAAGGATCAGCGGAAGCCCTTGGGATGCGTACTGCATCCGTACTTTTCCGGGAATGAAATCAGTTCGGAACTGGTTGACAATAGACAGCCAGATTTTTCCATCAGAATCCCCTGGCGGATTACAGCCAGGTGGAACAAGGAGCATCCATGTGTGGTATCGTCGGTTATGTCGGTGACCAGAATGCAACACCGATCGTTTTGAATGGATTACGAAGACTGGAATATCGGGGCTATGATTCCGCTGGAATTGCAGTTCTTTCCAATGGCAACGTGGAGGTTCGCCGGGAAGCGGGAAAATTGAGCAAGCTGGAGTCTCTTGTTCAAAACCAACCCATTCAGGGAACCATTGGAATAGGGCACACACGATGGGCAACTCATGGCGAGCCTACTGCCCGGAATGCGCATCCCCATATTGGAAATACCGGAAAAGTAGTTGTGGTCCATAATGGGATTGTTGAAAATTATCTGGAACTCAAGGCAGACCTGGAAGCAGAGGGGGTGGAGTTTCATACGGAAACTGATACGGAAGTGATTGTTCACCTGATTGAACAATTTCTCTCCCAGGAAGAGCCATTGGAGGAAGCTGTCCGCAAGGCATTGAAATACCTGAAGGGAGCACACGGAATTGTTGTCCTGTCAACCATGGCACCGGATACGATTATTGCTGCGCGGATTGGAAATGCAGGCGGTGTTGTGATTGGGTTGGGGGATGGGGAAAATTTCATCGCGTCTGACATTCCAGCGATCCTGGATCATACCCGCAGGATGCTGTTCCTGGAATCACACCAGATGGCTGTGGTTTCTAAATCTTCCATCCAGATTCAGTCACTGGATGGTAAAAAGGTTCACCTTGAGGAGCATAATATTGGATGGGACCCCATTGCAGCAGAGAAAGGGGAGTACCGCCATTTCATGCAGAAGGAAATCCACGAACAAGTACGCTCCCTGACGGATACACTGGCGGGCAGGGTTGATTTTGATGATGGCAGAATCCACCTGCCACAACTGAATCTGTCTCCCGAATTAGCCGGAAGAATAAAGAAAATTATCCTGACGGCTTGCGGAACTGCTGCTCATGCGGGGATGGTGGGAAAAATTCTGCTTGAACGAATTGCCCGCATTCCGGCTCAGTTGGAAATTGCCTCCGAATTTCGGTATGAGGATCCCATCGTGGATTCCGATACCGTTGTGCTGGCAATCAGCCAGTCTGGAGAGACTGCGGATACGCTTGCTGCCATGGAAGAGGGACGGAAACGTGGCGCAGTTCTGTGGTCCATCGTCAACGCGATTGGTTCCCAGGCAATGCGGGTTGCGGATGGGTATATTTCCATGCAGTCTGGTCCTGAAATTGGAGTGGCATCCACCAAGGCATTCTCTGCCCCATTGGTGGATCTGTATATGCTGGCTGTATTACTGGCGGATTTGCGTGGTGTGATCAATGAGCGTCAAAGGCACCAATTGGTTTCGGATTTGCGCCTGGTGCCTGACCTGGTGGGTAAATGTCTGGACCGGGAGAAGGATGTGCTGCAGGCAGCCAGGGAAATGCGGTACATTCGCAATATCCTGTACCTGGGACGCGGTATTCAGATGCCCATTGCACATGAAGGGGCGTTAAAGCTGAAGGAAATTTCGTATATCCATGCTGAATCCTATCCGGCGGGAGAAATGAAACACGGTCCAATTGCTTTGATTGATAGGGATATGCCGGTTTTAGCACTGGCTCCCCGGGATCAATGGTACGAAAAGATGATCAGCCAAATTGAACAGGCGCGGGCGAGGGGGGGCAACGTGATCGTGGTGGCTACGGAGGGGGACCAACGGGCAGCCGAACTGGCAGATCATGTGTTTTGGGTGCCGGAAACCCCCTGGCTCCTCAGTCCTGTTGTGACTGTCATACCTCTGCAGATGTTTGCCTATCATATTGCTGCGTTGAAGGGTCTGGATGTGGACCAACCCCGCAACCTGGCAAAGTCGGTGACAGTGGAATAAATTCTAATGGATACAACAAGATCGTGGTGGGAGCTGCAAGCTCCCGCCTAATTATTTTGGAGAGAAAGCGCATAACTGTTGTCGGACATTGACAAGCCTGTTATATTCCAGCTGCAGGTCCACACCCGTCAGAATGGTGATCAGGCAACGATCGAGTTCACACAGTTCGGGATGGTTTGAAATCAGTGCCATGTAGGGGCAGTGATGCAAAATGATCCTTGGACCCTGCGGTCTGGCTTCCCACGCGGGCTCATAATTCCATTTGCGCAACCTGTCCAGCGCTTCAGCCAGCCGCTGGGGTAGCGTGTGCGAAACCGGGATGGGTTGCGCCATTTGCTGTGCAAGGTTTTCCAGACGATTGGTCTGGTCTGTTTTGGGTTCCGTCATATGGATTGACGAGGTTAAAAGAGCCGAGGATAGAGCAACCAGGTTATGCGGCAAGGCAAGTTCTGCCACCTGGTAACGCTGCGCCGGGCGGCCGCGTCTCTCACGAAGATCGGGGGGTGGTAAGGAAATGAGACTTCCCTGGTGGATCAGGTCCTTCAAGTGGTAGCGGATATCTGCTTTTGTCAGGTGCAATGCCTTGCTGATCTCGGACACTGTCCTGGCGGGGTGATGAAGCAAATATTGAATCAGCACCTGCCGGGTATTTTCATTTGACATATTTGAATTCATGGATAAATTATACAAGAAAACAATGAATTAAGATAATAATATTTTACTTAATTCCAAATTGACAGGTTGGAAAATTTGGATACAATTCATGATATCTCTTCAGTAAGTTTCCCGCCTGATAATTATTCCCGCTAAATTCAAAAAACAAGGAAAGACCATGAGTCCAGAAAATCTGAATCATCCAGATGTGCCAGTTCCACCAGATTTGCAGGGACGGGTCACCGTCACCACGCTGGATAAAATTTACAACTGGGGGCGGGTTAACTCCCTCTGGCCAATGATGTTTGGTCTGGCGTGTTGTGCAATTGAAATGATTGCCACAGCAGCCAGCCGGTATGATTTTGCCCGCTTTGGCATGGAGGTGATGCGTCCCAGTCCCCGCCAGGCGGATGTGATGATTGTATCCGGTACTGTCACGAAAAAAATGGTGCCACAAATTGTCCGCCTCTACAATCAGATGCCGGAACCCAAGTATGTTCTCGCCATGGGTGCCTGTGCTTCTGGCGGCGGACCTTTCAAGGAGGGTTATAGTGTCGTGCCGGGTATTGACCGGTTTATTCCTGTGGATGTGTATATTCCGGGTTGTCCCCCCACGCCCCAGTCTCTAATAAACGGCTTGATGACTCTTCAAAAACTAATTCAGACCCAATCTTTGAAAACGGTTCGGTGGTATACCAAAGAACCCAATCAACCCATTCCTGTTCCCGTCCTGGGACCAGAC
>JAGVUS010000351.1 GCA_019136175.1 Chloroflexota bacterium
CGGGGCTATTCCACCGGCGGCTGGGAGTCTTCCAGTCTGCTTTCGGTTGGCTGGGCTGCTTCCGCTGATTCCACTGGAAGGGAGGCAGGACTGCCTGCCTGGTACGCCTGGGCAAAGGCAACACTGCTGGTAAGGCAAAGATAGAACACCACCGGGGAAATCAACAGCGGGATGAACAGGCACAGGAAGATGGTCATATACAGCAGTTGAACGCCAAATATCAGTGCTGAATAGATGCCCACCGTCAGGATGGCTGCCGCCAGGAAGCCTGCCAGGTTTCGCCGCAGGATGCCCCACCATTCGCCAATTTTGAAGGCGGCGGAGAACTCGTTCCTTGCTGCCGTATGGACCATCATGGGCGGGAGCACAACCGCGTAGACTGCCACGAGGAGCATCGAAATCCCGATGAAGAAGAAGATTCCCAGTTCCCATAGGATCAGGAGGGCAACAAATCCGCCATCCGGGCTGGTTCCTTCCATCTCCAAAATCGGCATCAGGAACATCGGTCCGTAGATGAAGCCGATGGAAAACAGCATCATGGCGACCAGGGGCAGCGCATACAGGAAAGATGCCGCCCAGAGGCGGAAGCCATCCCGGAGCAGACCGCCCCAGTCATCCCATTCAGGCAAAGCAGGGTCATTTCCCCTGGCTGTTGAACGCATCAGCCGGGCAATGTAACCGGTCAGCAGGATGGCGGGCAGCAGGGGGATGATGGCATTGGCAAACACCAAAGCCGCACCAATCAACAGCTTGGTGCCCCATTTTGGGTCCTGGAAAGGAAATTTCAGCAGTGTTTTCACTGCCTCGGTGACATTTGGTTTCATTGGGTTCTCCATTGCACTGGGGGTGGAATCCACTGCCGCACGGCAAATTTTTGCCATGCAGGCAGCACCAGTCATTCTGATTCTAAAGTGACAAAAAACTGACTGTTAGTGAACCACCTCAAATTTGGCTCCCGGTAATCCGCAGACCGGGCACTTGTCCGGGGCGGTGCGGGCATGCGTATAACCGCAGACGGGGCAGACGTAGTAATCGTATTCCCCGGTTTCCTTGCCCAGGTTCTCCAGGGCAGCACTGTACAGCGCAGCATGGACTTTTTCCACTTCCAGGGCATATTCAAAACTGCGGGCGGCGCGGGTGTCGCCTTCTGCTTTGGCAGTTTCCAGGAAGGGTGGGTACATGGAAACGGCTTCGTGATTCTCTCCGTTGATGGCTTCCTTGAGGTTCTCCTCGGTCGAGTGGATGCCTGCCATGGCGCGCAGATGGTTGTGAGCGTGGATGGTTTCAGCGTGGGCAGCGGCGCGGAACAACCGTGCAATCTGTGGATACCCTTCGGCATCCGCCTTTTCGGCAAAGGCAAGATATTTCCGGTTTGCCTGCGATTCACCGGCAAATGCTTCAGCAAGATTCTTGTAGGTTTCAGACATGTTGAGCTCCTTTTCAAAAATTCATCATTGATAGGATACCACGAGAACAGGTGGATTGAGATTGTCAAATATCATCAATCGGGTGATATTTGGTCACGCTCCGGGCTGGCTGGGTAAGGTTCATCAAATAACGGATAAAAACAAAGGCACGGGTCTGCAGATGGACACGTGCCTTTATGACGGGATGGAAAAGAGGTGAGAATCAGCCGCCCAGGTAGGCTTCCTTCACGCGCGGGTTACCCAACAGTTCCGCACCGGTGCCGGAAAGGGTGATGTTCCCGGTCTCCAGCACATAGCCCCGGTTGGCAGCGCGCAGCGCCATGTTGGCATTTTGCTCCACCAGCAGGACGGTGGTGCCGCTTTGGTTGATTTCACCGATAATGCGGAAGATTTCCCGCACCAGCACGGGTGCCAGCCCCATGGAGGGTTCGTCCAGCAACACCATTTTCCCACGGCTCATCAGGGCGCGGGCAACTGCCAGCATCTGCTGTTCACCGCCGGAAAGCGTTCCACCGAGCTGGTTGCGGCGTTCCTGCAGGCGGGGGAAGATGCCGAACACGCGCTCAAAATCCCGGGCGATCTCCGGTTTGTCCTTGCGCTGCCAGGTGGCAAGCTTGAGGTTTTCCAGCACGGTCAGGTTGCCGAAGATGCCGCGCCCCTCTGGCACCTGGGCAATCCCCATGCCAACGATTTTGTCGGCTGAAATTTTGCGCAGTTCCTGCCCCTTGTAAAGGATTTTCCCGGTGTAGGGGATCAAGCCGGAGATGGCGCGCAGCGTGGAGGATTTGCCTGCTCCGTTGGCGCCAATCAACGTCACAATTTCGCCTTCGTGGACATCAAACGAGATGCCATGGATGGCTTTGATGTTCCCATAGGAGACCCACAATTCCTGTACCGAGAGAAGAACGTCGTTCATGTGACCTCCTGTTCGCCGAGATAGGCTTCCAGGACGCGGGGGTTTGCCTGGATTTCCTGCGGCAGACCTTCTGCAATGGTGGCGCCAAAGTCCAGCACTTTCAACCGTTCGCAGATTCCCATCACCAGTCGCATTTGGTGTTCGATGAGGATAATGGTCAGGTCAAATTCCTCGCGAATCCAGCGGATGAAGTCCATCAGCAGCATGATTTCATTGGGATTCATCCCGGCAGCCGGTTCATCCAGCAACAACAGGCTGGGCTTGGTGGCAAGCGCCCGGGCAATTTCCAGCCGCCGCTGCAGACCATAGGGCAGGTTCTTCGCCAGATCATCTGCATAAGCATCCAGTTTGAACACTGCCAGCAAATCCAGCGAATTTTGAGCCACCCGGGCTTCCTCGTTGCGGTAGCGCCCAATGTGGAAGAATGACTCCCATGCGGTGTACCCAACTTGGGAGTAGTGCGCAATCCGGACGTTATCCAGCACGGATAAGTCCTTGAAGAGCCGGATGTTTTGGAAGGTGCGGGCAATTCCCAGTGCGGTGACCTGGTTGGGTTTCAACCCCACCAGCTCATGCCCGTTCATGGTGATACTGCCCCTGGTGGCTTTGTACACGCCAGTGATCAGGTTGAAGACAGTGGTCTTCCCGGCACCGTTTGGACCAATGATGCCCACCAGTTCACCCTTCTCCAGGTCGAGGTTGAAATCGGAGACCGCGCAGAGACCGCCAAAGTAGTGTGTAACGGATTTAGCTTGAAGCAGCGGCATCGCCCGCCTCCTTTCTGGCGCGCCAGCGCCGGGTGGCTTCCAGGTCATCGATGGGAACAAACCAGCGGAACTCACGCATGCCCATAATGCCGCGCGGTCGGAAGAGCATCAACAGCACCAGCACCAATGGCATCAGCACCATGCGCCACATGCCCAGCGGGCGCAGCAATTCCAGCAGGATGGTGAAGATGGAGGCACCCAGGATGGAACCG
Source organism: Chloroflexota bacterium (assembly GCA_019136175.1). GTDB lineage: Bacteria > Chloroflexota > Anaerolineae > Anaerolineales > Anaerolineaceae > CALMHE01. The sequence continues at coordinate 3,323 of JAGVUS010000351.1, forward strand.
CCAATCGAGCCAATCCCGCCGAGATATACCATGATCAGGATGTCGGTGGACTTGAGGATGTCAAATACCTTGGGGCTGATGAATTGCAGTACATGGGCAAACAGTGCCCCGGCAATGCCTGCAAAGAACGAGGACAGGGTGAACGCCAGCAGCTTGGATTTTCGGGTGTTCACGCTCATCAGGTCGCTGGCAATTTCGTCCTCACGGATGGAAAGAACGCCCCGTCCGTGATTGGAGTAAATGAAATTCCGAATCACCCACACGGCGAGCACGGTCCAGATGAACACCCACGGCAGCGTGGTCAGCCTGGGGATGCCAGGGATGCCGCGCGGACCACCAATTGCCTCAATATTCTCAATGACCGACTTGACAATCATATTAAAGGCGAGCGTGACAATTGCCAGGTAATCCCCGCGGGTCTTGAAGGACGGGATGGCAACAATCAAGCCGATCAGCGCCGCTCCAATGCCGCCTGCCAGCACAGCCAGCGGGAACAGCCAGGGGTTCAGGTCGCGGGCGAAAATTTGCGTGGTCAGGACGGCGGAAATATATGCACCGACCGCCATGAACCCGGCATGACCGACAGAAAATTCGCCCATATAGCCGTTGATCAGGTTCAGGCTGAGGGTCAGGATGATGTTAATCCCCACGTACATCATAATCAACTGGACGTAGGGATTGACGAGGTTGAATTCAGGAATCAGGAAAGACAGCGCAAGTCCAACCACCAGGAGGATGGGAAGCAGCCTGCGGTTGGTGGCAATCTTTTCCCAAAGTTGCGTCAATTTTTGGCGCAGGGTGAGGGGAGGGTGGGATGTTTGCGCCATGGTTACACCTTTTGAGGTCTGGGTTTCCCCAGGATGCCGTAGGGTCGGAAGATCAGCAGGATCAGCAGCACACCGAAGGCAACAAAGTCCCGGTAAGTGGAGGGCATGAAGGCTGCCACCATGATCTCCACGATACCGAGGATAAACCCGCCAATCATTGCGCCGCGGATATTGCCGATGCCTCCCACCACCGCCGCGATAAAGGCTTTCCACCCCACCAGGATGCCCATGTAGGGGTCAATCACCGGGAAGGCAATCGCATACAGCGTTCCGGCAGTTGCCCCCAGGCTGGTGCCCAGGGCAAATGTGATGGAAATGATCAGGTCCAGCGGCACGCCCATCAGCGGGACGACCGACTTGTCCCACGAGATGGCGCGCATCGCCATGCCCACCTTGGTCTTCTGGACGATCACGTCCAGCATGATCATCATCAGGATGGCAACCACGATAATCAAAATTTGCAGGTTGGAGATGGTCACGCCGCCGATGTTCCAGATGACGGTTTTTAACAGGGTTGGAACGCTTTGGGGATAGGGGAAGAAGACCAGGGTGAAATTTTCGAGAAAAATTCCTACACCCAGTGCCGTGATGATGGCGGATACCCGTGGTGCACTTCGCAGCGGGCGGTAAGCCACCCGTTCAATGGTTACACCGAGCATTGCCACCCCCACCATGGAGAGCAGCAGGGAGGGGATAAATGGCAGATTTAAAAAGGTTGCTCCCAGGAAGCAGAAGAATGCGCCAATCATGAAAAGATCACCATGAGCAAAATTGATCATGGTGAGGATGCCATATACCATGGTGTATCCCAGGGCAATTAACGCATAGATGCTGCCAAGCTGGAGCGCATTGAGGGTTTGTTGCAGGAAAGTTGTCATGGGACGGTTCCTGATACCAAAATCCCCTCCCGCAGAGGGTTGCTCCGCGGGAGGGAAATGCGCCGCGAACGGCTAGGGATTGGCGTTGGCGTACCAGTGGAATGCGCCATCCTTGATTTGCAGGATGACAGCACTCTTGATGGGATCACCCGAGCCTTCCTGGAATTGCATGTTGCCGGTCACGCCTTCATAACCGGTGATGACTGCCATGGCGTTGCGGACTGCCTCGCGGTCGTCAATCTTTCCGGCGTTTTGAAGCGCCATCCAGAGCAGACCAAAGGAGTCGTAGGTCAGCGCTGCCACATCGTCCGGGGTGGTTCCATAGGTGGTCTTATAGTTTTCAATAAACTTGGTGGCAACCGGGGTTGCAGCATCCGGTGCATAGTGGGTGGAGAAGTAATACCCCTCGCATTCGGTACCGCACAGGGTCAAGATTTCCGCACTGCCCCAGGAGTCAGAGCCAAGGAAGGGCACATCAATGCCCAGCCGGTGTGCCTGCTGAACCTGTAACGGCACTTCCGAGTAATAATTGGGCGTGAAGATGACTTCCGGACCAGCGTCCTTGATCTTGGTGAGCTGGGCGGAGAAATCCTTGTCGCCGGTGGTGTAGGTTTCAAAGGCAACCACCGTTCCGCCGTTTGCCTCAAAGGTGGCTTTGAATACCTCGGCAATACCCTTGTTGTAATCCGAAGCCACGTCATACAATACGGCTGCCTTGGTGACCTTCAGGTTATTGAGGGCAAACTTGGCAACAACCTGCCCCTGGAAGTCATCAATAAAACAGGCGCGGAAGACATACCGCTTGGAAGCACCCGTCTGGGCATCCAGCGTGGTCTTGGTGTTGGTGGACCACGGGCTGATCAACATGACCTTGGAGCTTTCCGCAATTTCGGAAGCAGGAATGGCATAGCGGCTGGCGTTGGGTCCAACAATGGCAACCACGTTTTGTTGGGTGATCAGCTTTTGTGCCGCAGATGCGGATTGATCTGCCTTGCCGGCATTATCCTCAATGAAAAGCTCAACCTGGTATTTCTTACCGGCGACTTCCAATCCACCGGCATCGTTGATTTCCTTGACTGCCAGCTCGGCGGCGTTCTTGCACGAAGCGCCTACTGCGGGGATGTCACCGGTGAGTTCGGCAACCACACCGACCTTGATGGTCTGGCTTCCGCCTCCACCGCAGGCGGCAAGCAGCATACTGATGACCATCAACGTGCCAACGAGAATAGACCATTTCTTCATTAGAACACTCCTCTTGTACTTGTGAGAATCAAAAAATCGACTGGTTCTGATGGATGCGATACAAAC
>JAGVUS010000273.1 GCA_019136175.1 Chloroflexota bacterium
AACCCCTTGAGGGTGTTCATGAAGTCACGCGGTTCATCCAGCATGATGAAATGCCCGGCAGTCTTGAACCGGGCGGTCCGGGCGGCGGGGTAGCCATCCGAAAGGGTTTTCCACTCGCGCGGGCTGACGATGTTATCCCGGTCGCCGTACATTCCCAGCACCGGGATGGAGAGGTTGTGCAGGTTGGGGCGCAGGTCGGTGCGGTGCAGCGAGGCAATGCTGAGCAGGAATGATTTCAGCGTCAGGCTGGAGAGGTCCTTGTCCATCATATCCGGGAAACGCGGGTCCCGGCTGATGAAGCGCGAGGCAACCTTCATCACCCGGCGGAAGGCGCCAAAAAAGGTGAAGAGGAAGTTTGCCACCAGCGGGTAGCCTGCCAGCTTGAGCGGAAAGGCAAGCGAGGTGCCCTTGATGGGCGATCCAACCACGGTCACCTTTTGCACCCGCTCGGGGTAGTTCATCGCCACCAGCAGGCTGACCGTGCCGCCCATGCTGTGACCCACCAGCGGGCAGGAAATAATCCCCAGCTTGTCCATAAATTGATCCACCAGGGCGACAAAATCCTTAACCTGGTACGTGTCGAGCTTGCGCCCGGATTCGCCAAACCCCCAGAAGTCCAGCGCGTAGGTGCGGTAATTGTTCTGTCCCAGGAAGGACATGGTTTCCTGCCAAAGCCCCCAGGAACCCAGCCAGCCATGCAGCAGGATAACCGGTCTGCCCCGTCCAAAAACTTCGTAATGGAGAATGCCCTGATCGGTTGTAATGGAAGACACAGTCTGCGCTCCCGGGCAGCCGGTTTAGCTGCCCGTCTCCATTTCCGCCAGGATGCTGTACAGCAGTTCCAGCAGGGCAGTTTTGACAGTATCTTTTTTGAAGGCAACGCAGGGCAGCAGCTTCACCTTGGGATCGAGCCGCAGCGCAACCCGCATATCCTCCAGATCCCAGGCTTCGGGGCGGTCCTGCTTGTTGGCGGTGACGATATAGGGCGTGGGTGCATAGGCGCGGAAGGTCTCCAGGATGCGGCGCGCCTCGCGGAAGGTCTCCGGGCGGGTGGAATCCACCATGACAATGAACCCCAGCATGCCTTCCGAAAGAATTTCCCACATAAAGTCAAACCGCTTTTGACCGGGGGTGCCAAACAGGTACAGCACCAGGTCATCGTCCACGGTGATGCGCCCGAAATCCATGGCAACGGTGGTGCTTTCCTTCACCCGTTCCACCTCGGAAGAAATCTTCCGTTCGGTGGAAACGACATCGATTTCACTGACAGAACGAATGAATTCGGTCTTGCCGGAATTGAAGGGTCCTGTCACCACAATTTTTACTGTTTGCATCTCACTCCGTTATGATCAGAAAATAATTACAAAGATCGTATGCGTGTAATCAGACGGTTGACCAGCGACTTCTGCTCCTGCTGATCCTTGGTGGGGAACATGCGACCGGATGCGCCGATTGGGGCGCCGCCCGGACGGACAATATCCACCAGACCGGCTTGCAGCAGGCTGTACACCACCCGGCGGATTTCCAAGTCATTCATTTTTGTGGCGTGGGCAATCTGCCGGATTGTGTTCTTGGGGTTGACATACGAAACCACCCGCCATTCCTCCACCGAGAGGTTGACATTGCGGATGTTGGTGCCGGGGCGCTCGGTGAACTTGAGCGCCATATCCAGGCTGGGGATTTCCTCCTGCAGCACTTCCCATTCGCGCAGCTGGCGGGAGCCTTCAATGATCAGGTTCTCCAGGTCCATGCGCACCAGGATGCGGTCTTCGGGCAGGCGACCATCCGCTTCAAAACTAAAAAACCCCTCCCCCCAGGTGAAAAGGCGGCGCACCACGTCCACAAAGTATTGCTGCAGGCTTTCCAGCACATCCGCCTGGGTCAGGTAACCGGCATTGATCAGCAGCAGCCCCAGTTCTTTGTCGCTCATGTTGGCGGCGCGGTCCTTGAGGAGCTTGTGCTGGGCGTTGCTGATCTTGTGGGCGCGGTGCAGGATGGCTGCCAGGCTGTTGTCTTCGGCACCCACCCGGGCGTATGCCAGCTTGCCCTCGCGGAAGGAGACCTGGGCGGTATCGCCGGGAGCTTCCAGGTTGAGCAGCCCGGTTTTGTGCGCCAGGTTAACCAGGTTGAGGAGTTGTGTGATGGAAAAATCGCGAAGATTACCCTTTAATGCCATACGCCCAGCCCTTCAAAGATGTGGGAAGATTATACCTGTGGCAAAAAAGACCGTCAATCCACTTTCCTGCAGCCATGACTGACTGGCGTGCAGGATTCGAGCCAGGCTGTCGTATTGCAACCCGGCTCCCCATTGGGTTATGGGATTGGATCAATAGGAGTAGAACTCGAGCTGTTCCAGGATGGGTCCCAGGATCTCATCGCCATTGTTCCAGAGGTAAATTCCCGAGATCAGGCAGCAGATGCACAAAATTGCCAGGATCACGATGGCGATAATCCATCCCGTGCTCAGCTTCTTCTTGGGGGCAGCCGGGGGGACGGCTCCGTAGGTTGGCATGGGTGCGGACGGGGTTGGGGTGGGCGGGGGCGTATAACCGCTGACCGGCGGGATGGGCGATGGAATCTGGGGGGCTGGCGCGGCTTTCTCCACCGGGGCGCCGCAGTAGGGGCAGCGGCTGAAATCCGGCGAGATGGGCTGCCCGCAGTTGGCGCACTTTTCAGTTGCCGGGGCGGGCGGCGTCATGGGTTCCACTTTGGGAAGTGGGGTCGGTTCAACGGCTTCCGGTGTTGGCATTGCCGCTTGGGCGGGCATTGCTGGGGGAGTTGGCATTGCCGCCTGGGCGGGCATTGCTGGGGGAGTTGGCATCGCCGTTGTGGTGGGTGCAGCCATCAGCGGCTGACCGCAGGATTCACAGAATCGCGATCCGGCTGGATTGGATGCACCACAGGCAGGACAGATGAGGGGGGAGTTTGGAGTGGTCATGGGATAATTCTAGCATGACTTTGCGGAAATGCGCCTCAAAATGGGGCGGGTTTGCAAAACTGTTGGGAATTGTGATCTTTATCATGCCAAAATACCCCATATTGCAGGAATGAGAGCCGGGGTGAAACCGTGCAACGGGTCAATTTGACACAAATGGGATATTTCGGATACAATTATCTCAATCATCATGGATGACAAGCCGGTTTCCTCTGCCGAATTAAACGCCAGGCTGCGCGCCTTCCACGAAGCAAGCCTGGAGCTGGTGCAGGACGTCTCGCTGGAATCGCTGCTCCGCAAAATTGTGGCGCTTGCCAGTCAGCTTGCCCACGCACAATATGGCGCGCTGGGTGTATTGGGGGAAAATGGCGAGCTGGAAAATTTCATCACGGTGGGAATGGCGCCGGAGGAAATTGCCCGCATGGCGCATCCGCCGCGCGGGCTGGGCTTGATTGGTGCATTGATGCACTCGCCGCGCCCCATCCGCATTCCCAATATTGGCGCCGACCCGCGCCGGATTGGTTTTCCACAGCAGCATCCGCCCATGAAAGCCTTCCTGGGCGTGCCCATCCGCAAGGGCAGCCGCCAGCTGGGGCAGATTTATCTGACCAACAAGCTGGATGCCCTCGAATTTACCGCCCAGGATGAGCAGATGATTGAAATGCTGGCAGCCTATGCAGGTGCGGCGATCTCGAATGCCCACCTCTACAAGGAGCTGGTTGAACGTGACCGCATTCTGACCCGCCGTAATGAAAACCTGGCGCTGCTGAACGAACTGGCATCCACCCTTACCGTGACGGTGGATATTGATGAAGCCCTGGCAAAAGCCATTGAACAGGTGATGGAATACCTGCATATCGAGGCGGGGGAGATCTTCCTGCGGCAGGAGGAAAGCCGCCTGATGAGCCTTTCGCTGCACCGCGGCGGGTTCGTCCCCTCGCTGTTTCGCAAGTCGCAGTTCATCATGGGCGAAGGGCTGGTGGGCGGGGTTGCCCAGGAAATGCAGCCGCGCATGGTGCTGCTGGCTGCCACACCCGTGCCCGAAATACACCCGGCGGTGCTGGAAAGCGGCATCTGCCAGCTGGCGTGCTTTCCACTGGTGGGATTCCAGGGTGTGTGGGGTGTGCTGGCGGTGGCGTCCTGCAATCCCGACCCGCTGGACGAGCTGGAGATGCAATTTCTTGCCAACATCAGCAGCTGGCTGGGAACGGCAATCGAATCCGCCCGGCTGGGGCTGAAATCCCGCCGCCTTGCCATCCTGGAGGAGCGTGAGCGTTTTGGCATGGACCTGCATGATGGCGTAATCCAGTCCATCTACGCTGTTGGGCTGACTCTTGAGCATGCAAGACTGCTTTTAAATGAAGATGCCGCTGGCTCACGGCAGCGGATTGAGCAGGCAATCAGCGATCTGAACAGCACCATCCGCGACATCCGCGCCTACATCCTGGACCTGCGCCCCCGCCAGCTGCGGGATGACAACCTGATGCAGGGTCTTCAGCGGCTGGTGAATGAGTTTTACACCAATTCCCTGGTTCCGGTCAACCTGCAGGGTCCCACTGAGGGCTTTCCCAGCATGACCGATTCCCAGGCGCTGGCAATTTTCCATATCTGCCAGGAGGCGCTGGCAAATATCGCCAAGCATGCCCACGCCGACCGGGTGGATGTGGTGGTATGGAAGGCGCCCGACCGGGTGGTGCTGGAAGTGCATGACACCGGGCGGGGATTTGATCCCGAGGGCACTTCCTTCCGCCTGGGGCACGGGCTTTCCAATATGCAGTCCCGCGCCCGCAACGTGGGCGGAGATGTGGATATCAGCTCGGAGCCCGGCAACGGCACCACCGTGCTTGCCTGGGTGCCTTACGCGGCTTCCTGAAATCCCGGTTTCCCTTTTTTCGTTCCTGTTGGTTTGTCATCAATTCCCCATACACAGGAGGTTTTCCCATGGATGCGTTGGACGCCATTTTTACCCGCCGCAGCGTGCGGCACTTTACATTGCAACAGGTACCGCTGGAGGACCTGGAAGCCCTGGTGCGGGCTGCCATGCAGGCTCCTTCGGCGCGCAATCGTCAGCCCCGCCATTACATCATCCTGACGGAACGCGCTCTGCTGGAGGAGATTACCACCTTCCATGCCTTTTCGCAGATGCTGCACGAAGCATCCGCCGCCATCGTCATCTGCGGGGATGAACGCATTCAACCCAAGACTGCCTACTGGGTGCAGGATTGCTCCGCTGCCATGCAGAACCTGCTGCTGGCTGCCCATGCCCGCGGGCTGGGAGCTGTCTGGTTGGGTGTACACCCCAACCCCGACCGGGAGGATCCGCTGCACCACATGCTGCACCTGCCGCCGGAGGTGCATCCGCTGGGAATTGCCGCCATCGGCTACCCTGCGGAAACACCACCCCCGGCAGACCGCTTTGACCCGGCGCGTATTCACTGGAACGGCTGGCAGGAGGACAAATGAACCCATCCCCCACTTCCATTCACCTGTCACTGGAAACCGGGGAGGTGGAAATCACCGTCCTCACCCCGCGCCTGGTGCATGTCCGCCAGGCGGCAGGCGAATTGATGCCGCGCCGCTCGTGGGCAATTCCCAGGGCGGATGCGGATTTTCCGGCAGTGCCGGTGGAGCGCAGCGAGTCTGATGCCGGCATTACCCTGAAGACCGACCTGGTTGCCGTCACGGTGCGCTGTGCGGATGGCGCCGTGAGCTTTACGGATTCCGCCGGGCGGGTGTTCTGTGCGGACGCACAGGCGCCGCGTGTTTCGGGGCGGGGCGTGCATGCTGCCAGGCAGGCTGCACCGGGGGAACGGTTTTACGGTTTTGGCGAGCGCGCCGGCTTGCTGGAAAAATCCGGTCGGCTGCTGACCAACTGGACAACCGACCCGGTCAGGTCGCATGGTCCCGGGGTGGACCCGCTTTACATCGCCATCCCGGTGTACCTCAGCCTCCAGCCCGGTCTCTGCCATGCCGTGTATTTCAACAATACCTTCCACTCCGAGTTTGACCTCCGCAGACTGGCAAACCGCACCGCCGCCGAGCCTGCCATCATGGAATGGCGGGCGGATGGCGGTGAACTGGACTATTACGTTGTGTACGGTCCCACGCCTGCCGAAGCGCTGCACGGACTGACGGAGCTGCTGGGCAGGATGCCAATGCCGCCCCGCTGGGCGCTGGGGTATCATCAATCCCGCTGGAGCTATCAATCGGCGGACGAGGTGCGCCAGGTGGCAGATGAATTCCGCTTCCGTCAAATTCCCTGTGATGTGATTCATTTGGATATTGACCATATGGACGGCTACCGCAACCTGACCTGGAACCCGCAGACCTATCCCGACCCTGCCGGACTGGTGGCGGAGAT
>JAGVUS010000188.1 GCA_019136175.1 Chloroflexota bacterium
CGCCTCATTTTTCAACAGGTCAGGTTTTACTCCCACGTACACAACCTGCAGGGCTGGCAAATTCGGATTCAGGGTTGCTTCATGCAATACCAGAGCAAGCCCCCCCAATCTCTCGATTTCTTTATTGTCGCCCGGAATATGAACAACAGTAAATTGGAGAGTCAGGGTCTGGGGATCGTAGACAATCGTCTCTCCCAGGACAGCTCCGGAAACGCGCAGGTCGCGTCCCATCATCTCCGTTTTCCGCTCCTGCAACTCCGCCACCGTCAGGTAATACTGGGAGGATGCGCTAGTATTGGAAATGATCAGGTATAACACCGCTGCGGCAATCAACACTCCCCCAATAATGAACTTTACCCGGTTGGTTGATGGATGGGATGGAGCCGGATTTTCCATGAAAAAAACCTCCAAAATGCGATGGCTGGATTTTTATGCGGTGGAAAATGACACGCATTCATTTTCTCACACTCAGATTAATTCTCACTGAAAAAATTGGAGAATTTTGTCACAATTTTAATGCAAATGATTTAGACCTGATTGGTCTTATTATAATCTGTTTTAAACAAATTTTTCGTCCATGATCCAATGAGTGTGGGAGTATTTTTTCACCCAGGCAGATTTATTCCGCAGTGGTTTCCCCCTGGGATCCATCTTCCAGGACCTGGAGTAATAATTCCAGCGCCATTTGGGCGGAAAATGCCTTATTTTCCTGCCGGTTCCCCTGACCAACAAAAAACCAGGCGGATTCAAAACCTGGCGCGCTGATTCCAATCCAGACCAGACCAACCGGTTTCTCCGGCGTGGCTCCCCCCGGACCTGCAATCCCGGTGACCGCAACCCCAACAATGGACTCCAATGGTTCTTCTCCCGCAAATGCAAGCCGGATGCCGTACGCCATCTCCTGGACCGTCTCCCGGCTGACTGCTCCATGTTGAAGCAGCGTCTCATGATGGACGCCTAAAATCCTCTCCTTGGCGGAATAAGCATAAGCTGTGACACTTCCCAGGTAATACTCCGAGGAACCGGGAATATCGGTAATCCGGTGACCAATCAACCCCCCCGTGCAGGATTCCGCCACAACCAGTCTCCAACCCCGGTTCCGTAATAATCTGCCAATGGTAACTTCAATCTTTTCGTTCAAAACCAGCCTCCTGGACGATTATACCAGAGCGCACCAGTCAACTTTGACGCTCCCAACGGGTTGGCGTACAATACAACCATGAGGATTCGCACACTGGCAATCCTGGGATTGCTGATCCTGGGGGCTTGCAAACCGGTTCAACCCGCCACCGGGACGCATTTACCTGCACCCACCCTGGCACCCGCCACCCCAACAGCGACAGAAAACATCCCTCTCCGATCCATGGAAAATCCAACACCACTTGCACTTGCACCTTCCCCCACCCCCGTACAGGATTTGCGTAATTTTCAGCTCATCTCTGCCCTGGATACAGTTTTACCCGGCGTAATCACGAACCTGCAAGTGACCGGGGATGGCTCCATCTGGCTGGCATCGGATCGTGGTGTGGCGCGCCTGTATGCCGGTATCCACCAGGCGGACCTGGCACGTTTCTGGGACCTGGCGGTGGGAGCAGACGAGACCGGGCGCTTCTGGGTGGTCAGCCGCAACGGTGCGCAAATTTCCTCCTGGGATGGTTCTTCATGGACGCATTACGATGAAAAACGGGGGTGGCTCCCCATTCCCAACCATCCCGAATTTCCACGGGTTCAAACTGGCATTCAGACCGACAGCAGCGGGACCATCTGGCTGGCAACCGCCTGGGATATCCGCCGGTTTAACGGAAGGGAGTGGATCGTCTCCACCCCATCCACCATGAACCTGCCTTTACCATGGAAAAAGAACCAGGTGACTTCGCTTCATCTGCTGGTCATCCCTGGAACTGAACAGGTTTGGGTTGGGGGGTGCGACTGGCAGAATGGAGAAGTAGTCGGCGGGGGAGGAATCCGCCGCTTTGTGGATGGCACCTGGCAGGATGCCCGGCTGCCTGTCTCCCCTGCCTGTGTCACTTCCCTCACCATGGGCTCTCCCGGCAATCTTTGGGCAGGTGTGAATGGTTCTCTCTGGCATTTTAACCTGGCATCTGAAACCTGGACGGAATACCCGCCTCCCCCCCTGCCCAGCCCGTCATCCGAACTGGAATACCAGGCGATCCTCGACCTGCCGGCAGATGATTTGAACCACCTGTTCCCCCGCTTCTCGCTTTGCGGGCAAGCAGGCTGTGACTTGCATACCATCCGATTCTTCTTCATGGATGGACTCTGGAAGCCCCTTGATGGGATCCAACCGGCAGGGCAGGAATCCATCCTGTTTGATGCCAGCCGAACCGCCTGGAAGATTACGCCCAATCAACTTTCCCGATTCCGGGAAAATCAATGGGAGGAATTTGCCCAACTGGAAATCCAGGCACATGCATTGGATTCCCAGGGAAAACTCTGGCTGGCAGCAGGTTTTAATCAGAGATTATCTCTTTGGGCACAAAAGCCGGAATAATTGGTAAAATCAAACCCTCAACTTCATCCTACAGGAGATGACCAACCATGTGTGGAATTTTTGGGATTATTACTCGCGATGAACAGCAACTGGGACCACTGCTGATTGATGCCGGGCGAAGGTTATCCTACCGCGGTTATGACTCTGTTGGCTGTGCCACCATCCACCGAGACGGTAAAATTGATCTGCGTAAGGATGCTGGCAAAGTGGATGAGGTTGCCAACCGCCTTGGCTTTTCAGAAATGACCGGCAGCCGGGGGATTTTGCAGCTCCGCTGGGCTACCTTTGGTGCACCATCGCAGGTGAATTCCCAGCCCCACCTGGACTCGGATGGTGACATGGTTGGCGCACATAACGGCAACGTAGTGAATAACGTGGAACTGCGCCAGCAATTTATTGCCGAGGGAATGATCGTTCGTTCTACAAATGATGGCGAAAGCTGCGTCCATGCCGTGGAACGCTATGTGGATCGCGGGATGGATCCGATTGAAGCCATCCGGCATGCCTATCAAGACCTTGCCGGGGACTACTCGTTTGTCATTGGCAGGGTTGGCGAGGAAAAACTATACGCCTTCAAAAAAGGCTCCGGGTTGGTTGCCGGGCTGTTGGATGGCGGAGCAGTCATCTCCTCCGATTTGCCGTCCATTCTTCCGCTCACACGGCGGATAGTCCGCATTGAAGATGGAGAAATTGTTACCCTCACCCCGGATGGGATCACCATTCACGGTGTCGCCGATGGGCAAATCATTCAAAGAGAACCGGAACTCGTCCAGGAAACCATGGAAGCAGCTCAAAAAGGCGGCTATCCCCACTTTATGCTGAAGGAAATTCACGAACAACCGGTCGTTGCAGGGGAGTTGCTGCACCTGCTGGATGCCAGCCCGGATGTGAATCCCATCATTGAGAAAATATCGCAGGCTCGCAACGTGTATTTAATCGGCTGCGGAACCAGCTACCACGCCTGCCTGGCGGGATCCGTATATTTCAGCCGGATCGCCAGACGGGTGACCATCCCTGTACTGGCGCCACAGTTCATCGCCCAGTATGCCCCGGCAGTTGGTCCACGGGATGTGGGGATCTTTGTCAGCCAGAGCGGAGAAACCAAGGACGTCCTGAACGCCATTGAAGCCGGAAAACAACGCGGCATGGGAATTTTCTCCCTGGTCAATGTTGTTGGCTCCACCATGACGCGCATCAGCGAGCGCTCCCTGCCTTTGGCATGCGGTTATGAAATCAGTGTGCCTGCCACCAAAACCTTCACCAACCAGGTGTTATCCTTTCTGTACCTCGCTTACCGGCTGGCAGGATTGGACACCGCCAGCCTGGCTGTCATTCCAGACCTGATGGTGAAAACCCTTGAGGCAGTTTCCCACCAGGTGCAGGCATTGGAACCTGATTTTCACAGGTGGAACGATTTCTATTGCCTGGGATACGGTCTCACTTTCCCCATTGCGTTGGAAGGCGCTCTCAAGTTAAAAGAAATCACCTACTCCCACTGTGAAGGGATGCTGTCAACGGAATTTAAACATGGTCCACTTTCCGCGGTTCAGGATGGGTATCCCATTGTGTTTGTTGCCGGGCGCGAAGATGTGCCGCTCATTGTCAGCGGGATCAACGAAGTAACCTGCCGGGGTGCTTTGGCAATTGCCATTGGCGAAGCTGACCCCCGCCTGGATGCCAACGCCCAAAAAGTTGTTGTCATGCCGGATTCTGGTGACAGCAATATTGCAGCCCTTCTCAGTGTTCTCCCCCTCCAGCTTCTCTCCTATCACCTGAGTATTGCCCGTGGTTTTGACCCGGACTTCCCCAGGAACCTGAGCAAGACATTGACCGTGGATTAATCTGATCTCCATTGAAAATCCCCGCTTTCCCGGCGGGGATTTTTTATTTTCCGTGAAAAGCATGACCCCAGGTATGACTTGATTCCTATTGATGGGAATGTGGAGTGGCAGTAATATAAAACCGATCAGTCGGTATGATTTATTCCAGCTTTGGGAGGAAATGATGATTCTTGTCACCGGTGCCACGGGACATATTGGAAATGTTCTGGTTCGGGAATTATTGGTTCGCGGGGAACATATTCGCGTGCTCCTGCTCCCCCACGAAGATTGTACTTCCATCGAGGGGCTGGATGTTGAAAAAGCAGAGGGTGATGTCCTGGATATGGCATCCCTCCGGAAAGCCATGCAGGGAGTCAACCTGGTTTACCATCTTGCAGGCATGATCACCATCATGCCCGGTCCCAATGAAACAGTCCGCCGGGTGAACGTGGATGGAACCCGCAATGTCTTGGAGGCTGCCCGTCAGAGCGGCGTCCAGAGGGTGGTCTATACCTCCTCCATTCATGCGTTTCAAAGGGTACCGGAAGGGATTTTGATTGATGAGCACATACCCTTTGACCCCGAACATGCCATCAACGAATATGACCGCTCGAAGGCAACGGCAACCCTGGCAGCCCTCGAAGCTGCCCGCCATGGGCAGGATGTGGTAATCGCCTGTCCAACAGGAGTGATTGGTCCTCATGATTACCGCCTTTCGGAAATGGGTAAACTCATCCTGGACTGGATCCATTCCAAAATTGCCTGGCTTGTGGATGGCGCGTATGATTTTGTGGATGTTCGGGATGTTGCCCAGGGTTTAATTTTGGCAGCAGAACATGGCAAATCGGGTGAGGTTTATATTTTGTCCGGTCAACGGATTGATGTGGGCGACATCCCAAAGATAATGAAAGAAGTGGTCGGTTTGAAACGGATTTGCATCCAGTTCCCTCTGCCGGTTGCCAGGTTTTTCGCCCGGTTTGGACCATTTTTCTACCGTCTCTTTCATACCAAACCCCGCCTGACCCCGTACTCGATTGAAACACTGGCTGGCAACTGCACCATCAGTTCTGAAAAAGCCCGGCGGGAACTCGGTTTCCAACCCCGCTCCTTGAAGGAAACCATGCGGGATACCGTGATCTGGCTGCAGGAGAACAGCCAGTTGCTCAAGAAAGTCAAAGCCTGACCCCCGGCTGCCCGGATTTGATGCCGATGACAAAGAAAACCAGCAAGGATTGGATTGGGAAAACCGCGCTGATTACAGGTGCATCCAGCGGGATTGGTGCGGCAGCTGCCCGGGAACTGGCATCCCACGGGATCCGCGTGATCCTGACCGCCCGACGGGTGGAACGCCTGGAAATTCTAGCAAAGGAGATTTGTCAGTCCGGGGGGGAAGCCCAAATCATTGTGGCTGATTTGGGGAAATCCGAAGAACGCCGGGAGCTTTTCCGGAAATCTTTGGAACTAACCGGCTCACTCGATATCCTAATTAACAACGCCGGATTGGGCTGGTATGGGTACGCAGCAGAAATGCCCTGGGAAACCGCCCAAAATATCCTGCAAGTGAATCTGGAAGCTAC
Organism: Chloroflexota bacterium; assembly: GCA_019136175.1. Classification (GTDB taxonomy): domain Bacteria; phylum Chloroflexota; class Anaerolineae; order Anaerolineales; family Anaerolineaceae; genus CALMHE01. Next base: position 5,910 of record JAGVUS010000188.1, read on the forward strand.
AGTGGAGCTGTGCCTCCTGGCACTCCCCGCCATGCAGGCAAAGGGGAAAGGGCACATCATCAATGTCGGGTCGGTTGTAGGGGGAATTCCCAGCCAGGGTGTTGCTGTTTATGCTGCAACCAAGGCATTCCTGGATGCATTCACCACATCCGTCTATCGCGAACTTGCTGGCAGCCAGGTCAGAATCAGTGTAATTCGCGCCGGTCCCGTACGAACCGAGTTTTATGATACTGCAGCAGAGAATTCCAATGGATTGCGTATCCCGGTCGAACGGTTTGCTGTGAGCGACCGGCTCGTTGCCCGGAGAATATTCACAACATTGCAGAGACCCAGCCGGTATGTCTATGTTCCCA
>JAGVUS010000291.1 GCA_019136175.1 Chloroflexota bacterium
CACCGTCAGCAGCAGGCTTAACCCCGCCACTTCCTCTGAAGCACCATAATGCAGGTAATTATACAGCCGCAGGGTCAGCGTGGACTGCCCCGGCGGTATCACCAGCAGGGTTGCACCCAGTTCGCCGAGCGTGAGCGCAAAAACCACCACCCCAGCCGCCAGCAGACCCGGCGCAGCCAGCGGCAGGCGGATGCGGAAAAATGTCCGCAGGGGATGGGTGTTGTGCAGCCGGGCAGCGTCCAGCAGCAGCGGGTCCACCCGGCGGAACTGCGCCGCCAGCAAAATGGCGGCAAACGGCAGGAAGCGCACTGCGGCTGCCAGCATGGGCATCAGGATGGACCCGTATGCCGGACCGAAGGCAGGGCGGTTGAACCAGGCAATCAACGCCACGCCGATCAACGGCGCGGGAACTGCCAGCGGGGCGGTGACCACCAGCCAGGCAGCGGGTGCTCCCCCGGCTTTACCCGTTCCCTGGCGAGTGCAGGCAAGCCAGCGCGCCGCCAGCCACCCCATCACCACGCAGAGCAGTGCCGCGGCGGTGGCAATCCAGAACGTGTTGCGGATTTCACTGCGCGCCGCCCAGATGGACGCCCACAGGCGCACCGCCCCCCCGGTGGAACCCGCCAGTGTCAGAAACGGCACCACCACCTGCAGGGTGACCATTCCCAGCCCCAGGTTGACCAGGATTTCCAGCCAGGCGGGCAGCTTCATTTGCAGGGCTGGCTTGCGCGCCCATACCACCGGCTGCGTCACCCGGCGGATGCCCTTCTGCATGCCTGCCAGGACGATAAACCCGATGACCAGGCAGGGAAGCGCCAGCAGGAGCGCCCGCCCCGGCTGGCTGCTGGCGCTGAATTCGGCGTAAATATCCAGCGCATAGGTGTTCACGCCAAACAACCCCGGCACGGAATGATCCACCAGGGTGAGGAGGAAGAGAAAGCCTGTCCCGGCAGCCAGCATGGGGGCAGCCAGCGGCAGAATCACCTGCCCCAGCACCTGCAGACCGGGCGCCAGCATTTCCCCCGCTTCCAGGGCATCGGGGTCCAGCGTATGCAGACCCACCAGGCAGATGCCCACTGCCAGCGGCAGCAGTGCCATGAACTGCACCCACAGTGTGGCTGCCCAGCCCATCAGGCGGATTTCCGGCATCCCCAGCGATGCCAGCAGGGTGTTCAAGCCCTGCACGGCAGCCATCCACGCCAGCGCATGGATGGAAGGCGGCAGCGGCAGGAAAATCAACGCCATGCCGCGCAGCAGGCGGGCAGCCAGCGCCAGCGCTGCCAGGAATCCCACCGTCATCCCCGCCAATGCCGATCCCCCTGCCAGCCCCAGCGAATTGACCAGCAGCCCGGCACGCCTGCCGGTGGGCAGTGCCAGCAGCAGCCAATCGGGGTGCTGCGGCAGGGCAGCCAGTGCCCCATAAAGCAGCACCAGCAGCGGACCCAGGCATGCCAGTCCGACCAGGCTGAACCCTGCAAGGCGGAGGATGGGTTCCAGGGCGTTCCAGCGGCGGCGGCGGGTGGGCATCAGTGCAGGAAGATCTCCGTCAGGTCGGTTTTTGCCCGTTCCAGCCGGGCATAAATTTCCGCCAGGGTTACCAACATACCGCGCTGCGGCAGCTCCGCCGGGCAGGCGGGGCGGTCCGCCACTGCCCGGGAGGGAATCTGGATCCAGCCGGAAGCCACCAGTTCCGCCTCCACCTCCGGCGAAAGCAGGTAATCCACCAGCGCCCTGCCCTGTTCAGGGTGGGGTGCACCGGCAACCAGCGCCACCGTGTTGGGGATGACCAGCGTACCCATCTCTCCTTCACCCTGGTCAAGATAAACCAGTGCCACCGGCGCGCCCTTTTCGACCGCGCCGCAGGCGTCATCCGTATCCGTCAAGCCAAAATCCAGCTCGCCCGATGCCACCAGGTCCCGCACCACCGAGTTGCCGTCCAGCAGGCGCACCCCGCGCGCCTGGAGATCGGTGAAGAACTGTTCCGCCGCCTCATCGCCCAGTGCGGCATAGACCGCCGCTGCCTGGGTGTACGTGGTGCCAAACAGCGGGTTGGCAATCCCCACCCGGCTGGGGTCCCAGCGTGGGTCCAGCAGGTCTGCCATGCGGCGGGGGGCATCCGCCAGCGCCACACGGTTGGTGTTGACAAGCAGCACCCGCGCCCGCCCGCCAAACGCCGTCCAGCAGCCATCGGGGTCGCGGCTGGCTGCGGGCAGGCTGTCCGCCTGGGGCGAAGCATAGGCAGCCAGCGCGCCGTTTTCCTTCAGGAGCAGCGTCTGAACAAACTCACCCGACCAGAACACATCCGCCTG
>JAGVUS010000252.1 GCA_019136175.1 Chloroflexota bacterium
ACCATCAGCCTGCGTTCCTCCACTTACCTTGAACTTGTGGAAGATTTGATCACCTCCCTTCACGTGGCTGGCTTTCGCAGGTTCCTGGTGTTGAATGGGCATGGCGGGAATGAACCGGCAAAAAGCCGCCTGGTGGAGTTGGAAAACCGGTTGCCAGGCATGAAAGCAGCCTGGTATTCCTGGTGGACATCCAACAGTGTGTTGGAAGTTGCACATCGCCATGACCTGGCACCAACGCATGCAAATTGGCTGGAAGCCTTCCCTTTTACTGTGGTATCTGATTTACCGGAGGGCGAAAAACCCTTCCCTGTCTTCAAGGGTTTGCCCAATGCAGAAGAAACCCGGAAAATTTACGGTGATGGTTCTTTTGGCGGCAAATATCGTGTTGATGACGCCATCATGGAGGAAGTTTTTTCTGCAGCATTGGAAGATATTCTATTCCTGCTTGATTTTTAGGATGTGCCGTGAGAGTACCCCAGCAACTGCTAAAAGAAGCCAGGATTGCATCCATCCAACTGGGATTAACCATTCTGCTGGGATTCCTGGCGGGCGTGGTGGCAATTATTCAGGCAAGGGTGCTCAGCAGAATCATCAATGGGGTGATGCTGGAAGGCTGGGGTTTGGAATCATCCAGTTTCCTGTTGGGGATTTTTTTAATTGTTTTATTGATCCGCGGGTTGTTTTTGTATGGCGTTGAAGTAACAGCCCAACTGACATCGACTCGCATTAAACATTCCCTGCGTGTGCGATTAGCCGATCACTTCACTCGTATCAGCCCGATTTCTGGAGATTCGGAAATTTCCAACGGAGAACAATCCCATGGTGCAAGAGTGGCAGCACTCATCCAGGGGGTTGAATCACTGGATGCCTATTACAGCCAGTTTCTCCCCCAAGTTGTCCTGGCAGCAGCCTTGCCATTGACCATCCTGGCGGTTGTCTATCCCCTGGATTGGATTTCCGGGATTGTTTTTCTTGTAACTGCACCGCTCATTCCATTGTTTATGTTCCTGATTGGAAAAGCTGCGGAAAACCTGACGCAGAAACAGTGGAAAGCGTTAAGCAGGTTAAGCTCTTTTTTCCAGGATACCTTGCAGGGTTTGACCACCCTGGTGGCTTTGGGTCAGGAGGATCTCCACTCCAAGCGGATTGCGGACGCCAGTGAGCGGTACCGAAAAGCCACCCTGGCGGTGATGCGCGTCACGTTTCTCTCCGCCCTGGTGTTGGAACTGGTAGGCACCATCAGCACCGCAGTGATTGCCGTGCAGGTTGGACTGCGGCTCTTGTATGGACGGATGATTTTTGAGGAGGCGTTTTTCCTGCTGATTCTTGCCCCCGAGTTTTATTACCCGCTCCGTCAACTTGGATTGCGCTTTCACGCAGCCATGGCAGGGGTGGCTGCTGCCAGGCAAATCGACTCGGTATTTTCCATTCCTGCCATTGTACCTCATCCAAATGAAGATCAGGGCGTTTCCATTGATTTGAAGAAGCCCTTTCAACTGGAATTTCGATCCGTAGGATTCCAGTATTCGCTGCGTGAACTTCCAGTGTTGGATGATATCTCATTTCAAATCCACTCGGGGCAGCGGGTTGCCTTTGTTGGACCAAGTGGAGGCGGCAAGACAACCATCGCCAGGTTGATTCTTCGGTTTCTGCAACCATCCACCGGAGAAATCCTCGTCAATGGCGTTCCACTGACTCAAATATCCATCAATCATTGGTGGTCACAACTGGGTTGGATCTCACAGACACCCCACCTCTTTCATCGGTCCATATATGAAAATATCCGGATGGGGAATTCAGATGCCAGCGGGGATGATATTCGGCATGCACTGTGGCAGGTTGGATTATTGGAATGGGTAAACGCTCTTCCAAATGGCATGAATACAAGTGTTGGTGAGGGGGGAACACGACTCAGCCAGGGACAGCTGCAACGAATTGCAATGGCACGAGTCCTGTTACGAAATCCACAAATCCTGATACTTGATGAACCCACTGCGTCCTTAAATCTGCAAGCTGAACAGGAAATGCTGGCGGCGATCGAGCAAATTTCGACTGGAAGAACAGTAATTTCCATTGCCCACCGCCTTGTTACGGTACAACAAGCCGACCTGATTTTTCTAATTGATAAAGGTCGAATGGTAGCCTTTGGGAACCATTCTGAAATGATGCAAATCTCATCTGATTATGCCAGGATGGTGCATGGTTACGGGGGGAGTTTATGAAATTGGTTTGGCGACTGCTGGGATTTATGAAACCCCTGAGAGGCTGGATCTTGATCTCCACAATGACAGGATTTTCAACCGTGGCAGCTGGAGTTGGGCTATTGGGGACCTCTGCTTACCTGATTGCCAGTGCAGCTTTTCACCCGTCCATAGCAGAGTTATCTGTAGCGGTGGTGGGGGTGCGTTTTTTGGGCATCAGCCGGGGTGTTTTTCGGTACCTTGACCGCCTGGTGTCTCATCATGTAAATTTTAGGCTGTTATCCATCCTGCGAATCTGGTTTTACGACTGCCTCAAATTGCTTGCTCCAGCCAGACTGATTCATTACCAACGAGGTGACCTGTTGAGCAGGGCGATTGGTGATATTGATACTTTGGATCAATTCTATGTCCGGGCGGTTTCCCCGGTGATTTCCGCCATCTTTGCCACGGTGGGATTCAGCATGCTGGTGGGGAGTTGGAACGTTCGATTGGGCTGGATACTGGCTGCTGGTCTGTCGGTTACCAGTTTCGTCCTGCCAGCACTTGTATATATCTTCAGCCGGGGTCCAGCGAAGCAACTGGTTGATCAACGGGCAATATTGAGCCAGACGATGTTGGATACATTGCGCGGCGCAGCAGAGATTATTGTATTTCAGCAGCAGGAAGAGGAACTTACTCAGATTAACCGGGTCAGCCTGCAAACCAATCGTGCCCAGGTGGGGCTTGCCCATTCACAGGGATTATCCAACGGTATGAATGCCGTCCTGACCCAGGGAACAGTTGCCCTCATGCTGTTGGTGGGTATCCCATTGGTACGGACAGGGGAGCTGGATGGGATCATGCTGGCAGTTATTGTTTTGATCACAATGGCATCTTTTGAGATCTCAATTCCCATTGCTCAGGCAGCCCAATTCTGGGAATCCAGTCTCCAGGCTGCCCGAAGGCTGTTTGAAATGGCAGATCAACAACCTGCTATCATTGAACCTGTAATCCCGGTCAGCGTTCCTGAAAAACCAAATATCCTGATCAGGAATCTGTCGTTTCAATACCACGGGAATCTTCCATTGGCGGCAGATCATCTGAATATAGACATTCCTTACGGCAGAAAAATTGCCCTGGTGGGTGAGAATGGTTCCGGCAAGACAACGATATTGAATTTATTGATGCGGTTCTGGGATTGTCAGCCGGGAGAAATCCTGATTGATGGAATTCCCGTGCAGGAATTTTCTCCCAAAGAGCTACGCCAGAGGATAGGGTATGTTTCTCCGGGAGGAGCAATTTTTCAAACAACTTTACGGCAAAATCTCCTGTTGGCAAATCCCGGCGCATTGGATGCCGATTTATTGCGTGTGTTGGATTCTGTCCAACTTGGGGAATGGGTTCAAACATTACCGGATGGATTGGATACCTGGTTGGGTGCATCTGGATTGACCATCAGCGGGGGGCAGCTCCAGCGAATACAGCTGGCACGAGGATTGCTTATGGATGCGCCAATTTACCTGTTGGATGAACCGACAACCCATCTGGATGTTGAAACAGAGACCAGGCTCATTTCGCTTTTCCGCTCAATTTTCCAGAATAGAAGCTTGGTATGGGTCACGCACAGGCTGGTGGGTCTTGATTGGCTGGATGAAATTCTCGTGCTTGACAATGGACGAGTTGTGGAGCGCGGGAATCAGCACACCCTGCTGGAGAGTCGGGGACGTTTTTATCAACTGTGGGAAATTCAAAACCGGCTTTCACTCTCCGAATAAATCGGGTATAATATGAATTGAAGTTTTCTGCTGGCAATCACCGTTCTCAAAACCATTTATTGGATTGATCAGGTGGGTGAGAGGCTGGCGCTGCACGAAATTTTGCGTGTTATCCCTCCCGCAAGGGAGTTTGGTGGATCAGGAAATCCTTGATGGATGGTTTGTATCAATTTCCACAATTGGATATCATTGAATTATGGTTGCAACCCAGGTGGAATATGGGAACTGCCGGATTCATTTACGTTAGTCCGAGTGTCAAAATCCTTCAGGAATAAAGAACCCTTCCCAAAACCTGTCCAGCAAAAGATATTTATCATCAGCCTGGACTGAAAACACAAAAAACAAGTGCCGTGCCTAATCTACACCGCCAGCTCCAGAGGAGATGCCGGGTTTTGATGTATGGCGCGTAGGATCACTGCTCTCAAGGTTCAAAAGCGAAACCCCAACCGGATTAATGTATATCTGGATGGAGAATTTGCGTTTGGGCTTGCCCGGGTAGTGGCTGCCTGGTTGTCCATTGGGCAGGAACTTGACGATGAGAAAATTGCAGCCATGCAGCAGGAGGATACCCGGGAGGTTGCTTATCAATCGGCTCTCCGGTTATTGGGAGTTCGTCCCCGAACAGCTGCTGAGATTTGTAGGCGGCTGGAAAGGCAGGGTTTCACCCAACCGGTGATGGATGATGTGATTGCAAGGCTGACGGAATCGGGATTGGTTAACGACCGGCAATTTGCACAAACCTGGGTGGAGAACCGTTCCACCTTTCGGCCGCGCAGTCACCGATTGCTTGCCCTGGAGCTGAAACGGATGGGGGTGGCAGAAGAATGGATTGATGGAGCATTGGAAGATGGGGCAGAGGATGCAGCCCTGGCGTACCAGGCGGCAATCAAGCATGCCCGCCGCTTGAGTGGACTGGATTGGATGAACTTTCGAACCAGGCTTTCGGGCTTTCTTGCCCGAAGGGGTTTTGGTTATGATGTTATCCAGCCGGTGGTTCGCCAGGTATGGCAGGAAACCCACTCGGAAAATGACTCCCGGCATGATATTACTGAGGATGAGGAATGAAATAATGGGAAACGGAAACGCATGGATTTTTATCGTGGTTGTGCTGGTTGTTGCTGCTGCAATTACTGCAGTAGTGACCTATTTTCTCACCCGCTCCCTGGCTGAGAAATTTCGCAAGGAACAACAGGAACGGGCAGATAATATTGTTACCGTGGCAAATGAACGCGCCAAGGCAATTGAACTGGAAGGGCGCGATAAAGCCCTGAAAGTATTGGAGGAAGCTGAGACGGATATTGGTCGCCGCCGGAGCGAATTGGGACGTGAAGAGGAACGATTGCAAAAGCGCCGGGCAGAACTTGACCACCGGGTGGAACGCCTGGAATTGCGCGAGCAGACCCTCAATAAACGCCAGAGCGCGCTGGATAAACGGACCAATGAAGTGGAAAAAATGGCGAGCCAGCATCTTGCAGAATTGCAACGAATCGCCCAATTATCTGTGGAGGAAGCGCGAGCATTGTTACTGGCAGAGGCGGAAACTGAAGCCCGGAATGATATGGCACGCATTATCCGCCAGGTGGAAACCGAAGCACGCACGGAAGGTGAGAAGCGAGCCCGCAGCATTATTTCGGATGCAATTCAACGGGTGGCGTCTGATCATGTTGCGGCAGTATCCACGTCGGTTGTCACTTTGCCGAACGAGGAAATGAAGGGACGAATTGTGGGACGGAACGGTCGAAATATCCGGGCGTTTGAACAGGCTGCTGGTGTGGACGTCATCGTGGATGACACGCCAGAGGCAGTGACCATCTCCTGTTTTGATCCCATCCGCCGGGAAATTGCCCGCCGGACACTGGATCGCTTGATTGTGGATGGACGCATCCATCCAGCTCACATTGAAAAAATCCTGGCGGAAGAGCAGCGGGATGTGGAAAAGGATATCATCCAGGCAGGCGAGCAGGCTGTTTATGAAGCTGGTGTTGGTGCACTGCATCCGGAAATCTCCCGCATGCTTGGACGGTTGAAATATCGCACGTCATATGGTCAAAATCAGCTTGCTCATGCGGTGGAAGTTGCCAAGCTGGCGGCATTGATTGCGGCTGATCTGGGGGCGGATGTTGAAGTTGCCCGCCAGGCAGGCTTGCTTCACGATCTTGGCAAGGCGATGGATCATAATACCGAAGGTACGCATGCCCAGCTTGGGGCGGAATTTGCCAGGCGTTATGGCGTCAATCCAAGAGTGGTCAATGCAATTGCTGCCCATCACCATGA
>JAGVUS010000399.1 GCA_019136175.1 Chloroflexota bacterium
TATGTCTGTCACCAGGCACTGGCGGAAATTTACAAGCGGCAATCCAACTGGGAACATGCCCTGTACCATTTTGAACAATTCCACACCCTCAAGGAAAGCGTGTATAACGAACAAACCCATCGCCGTATCCGTAACTACGAAATCAGCTACCAGGTGGAGGTGGCGCGCCGGGAAGCAGAAATCCAGGAATACCGCAATATTGCCCTGCAGCGAGAGATTGCCGAGCAAGCCCGCGCCGAGCAGGCACTCTCACAGGTGAACGCTGAATTGCGGGCACGCATCCAGGAACGCGATGACCTGATCCAGGAACTGGAAGCTTTTTCACACACCGTGGCACACGATCTGAAGAACCCGCTCCAAACCCTGACGTTTTCTGCACAAATCCTGTTGCGCACCATTTCCCCAGAAAATTCCGGGCTGGCTGGCTATGCTCAAACCATCCTGGATACCTGTAAAAGCATGAACACGATCATCGATGAATTACTGCTGCTGGCTTCTGTACGGCGGGAGGATATCCTGCCCCAGCCAGTTGAGATGAAATCCGTCATTGACCAGGCACTCAAGCGGCTGGATGCGTTGGTACAGGAACATCAGCCAGTCATTCAGCTGTCCGGGGAATTCCCGGAGGCGTTGGGATATGCACCCTGGCTGGAAGATGTGTGGGCAAACCTGATTGCAAATGCCATCCAGTACGGTGGTACACCTCCATTAATCATTATTTCTGCTGACCAACAGCCCGATTCCATGGTCCGGTTTTCGATTCAGGATAATGGGAATGGCATCAAACCCGAGGACCAGGAATCCCTGTTTACCGCGTTTTCCCAGGGGCGGAAATCCGGGCGGCGCGGACACGGATTGGGCTTATCCATTGTCCAGCGGATTGTGAGTAAACTGGGGGGGGAGGTTATGGTTCAAAGTACAAATGAACCCGGCATGGGAAGTGTTTTTTCATTCACATTGCCACAAAACACAAAATAAAGGACAAATCCCGCCATTTTTTCTTTCCCCAACCGTTGATTGGCTTGCCAGTTCATCCTGTGCGTGTTATGATGATAATCTCTTGAGGTATCAAGGATGAGCCTTCGAGCCCAGCAAACCAGTCGCACACGATCCACCCTGATCATCATCATCCTGGCAACCATCCCCTGCTACTGCCTGGGACTGGTTGTGTTGCTCGTTGGCAGGGAAATTCAAAAAGCATCCAACCTGCCCACCGCCACCCCGTCACCTTCCAACACGCCAGTGGTCATTCAAACCCTCCCCGCCACCATCACACCGTTTCAATTTCCAACCGAAACGCAGACTCCCACGCCGACACTCACCGTAACTCCATCCCAGACTCTGACGCCATTCCTCCCGCCAACCCGGACCGCCACACAAACCCCCACGATGACAATCGAACCAACAGTAACATCAACACCAACCGAAGCTCCCCCCACACCAACAATGACACCGACCCCTGAGTCGGATGATAATCCATAACCTGACAACACGGACACAATCACATGACACTTGAATTAATTCCATTTCTCAAACAAATGCTTTCGCTGCCCGGATTATCGGGCAACGAAGCACCCATCCGCGAGGTGATAGCCGATGCCTGGCGCCCCTTTGTGGATGAAATCAGCACCAGCCCGCTGGGCAGCCTGCATGGCTTGCGGCGCGGCCAGGCTGCGGAACCCCGTCCACGGATCCTGCTGGCAGCTCACATGGATGCCATTGGCTTGATGGTTACCGGAATTGCAGATGGATTCCTGCGCTTTACGGAAATTGGCGGGATTGATCCCCGCATCCTTCCCGGGCAAGCCGTAATTGTTCATGGGCAGAAAGACCTCCCTGCCATCGTAGTACAACCTGCAGACCGGCTGGTAAAACCTGAACATGGGGGATCCCCCCTGCCAATGAGTGACCTCCTGATTGATACCGGCTTGCTGCCTGATGAAGTCAAGTCACTGATTAAAGTGGGAGACCTGGTTTCCTTTGCAATTCAGCCCACCGAACTGAGCGAGAATATCCTTTATGGTCACAGCCAGGACAACCGGGCTTCTGTTGCAGTCATTACCGCCTGCCTGTTGGAACTTCAGCACATCCGCCATGATTGGGATGTCTGGGCTGTTGCCACAACCCAGGAGGAAGAAACCCTGGGCGGAGGTTACACCTCCCCGTTTGCAATCCGCCCCACTGTTGCCGTGGCGATTGATGTCACATTTGCCAAAGGTCCGGGAGCCAATGATTGGCGCGCTTTTGGCTTGGGGAAGGGTCCCACGCTGGGATTTGGACCAAACATCCATCCTGCGCTCCACAACCGCTTTAAATCCGTTGCCGAAAAGCTGGATATTCCACACCAGGTGGAAATCATGCCGCGTCACTCGGGCACGGATGCATTTGCCATGCAAGTCGTTGCAGAAGGAATTCCATCAATGGTGATAGGCATCCCCCTGCGCTACATGCATACCCCGGTTGAAATGGTTTCTGTGAAAGATATTGAGCGAGCTGGTCACCTGCTTGCCCAGGTGATTGCCGGTTTAGCCGCTGAAGATGTTAATTCCATTCGTTGGGAGGATACCAATGACTGAATCAACCCCCCTGTCCCTCCCCGAGATTGGCGTGGAACAGATCGCCCTGTTGGAACGGCTGTCCAATGCTGTTGCCGTATCCGGTGATGAGAGCGAAGTCCGGGCAATTGTTCTTGATGCTGTAAAACCACTGGCAGATGAATGCAGCGTGGATGCCCTGGGCAATGTACTGGTGACAAAACGGGCACAGGTGGAAAATCCGCTGCGGGTTATGCTGGCTGCCCACATGGATGAAATCGGCTTTATGCTCGTCCAGGATGACGATAATGGACTGTACCAGTTCCAGGTGGTGGGAGGGATTGACACCCGCCAGCTGCCTGGAAAGCCCGTCTGGGTGGGCAGGAAACATATCCCGGGCGTAATTGGAGCCAAACCAATTCACTTGCAGGAAGCTGGTGAAAGCGGGCGCACCATTCCGCTGGACGCACTGCGGATTGATGTTGGTCCTGGAAACGGCGGCAAGGTAAAACCCGGAGACCGGGCAACTTTTGCAACCTCCTTCCAGCAAATCGGTCCCTCGCTGATTGGAAAAGCGTTGGATGACCGGTTGGGAGTTGCCACCCTGATTGAACTGTTAAAACATGCACCCGGGAACGTGGAACTGCTGCTGGCTTTCACTGTCCAGGAGGAAGTTGGTCTGCGGGGTGCCCGTGTGGCAGGCTACGCATTCAATCCCGACCTGGCAATCGCCGTGGATTCCACGCCTGCCATGGACATGCCCATGTGGGATGGCAGCGAAAACAACCGGTATAACACCCGCCTGGATGCAGGACCAGCCATTTACATCGCGGATTCCTCCACCCTGGCAGATCCGCGGCTGGTGCGGCACCTGGCAGGCACTGGAGACCGGTTTGGCATTCCCTACCAATTCCGTCAACCTGGCGGCGGCGGGACGGATGCCGGTGCAATTCACACCCGCCGGGCGGGAATTCCATCCGTGTCCGTCTCGGTACCGGGGCGGTATGCCCACACCGCGGTGCTGGTCACCCGGTTCAATGATTGGAAAAATACCTTGCAGCTACTGCACGCAGCCATCCAGACAATGACCCCAGCGCTCCTCTCGGAACTGCGCTGATAACAAGTCAAAAAAGAACATCAAATACCATCCGGGATTTGGAGACTCCATGAAAGAATTAATTAAAAAAATGGTTGAAGTTGTTGGACCTTCAGGATTTGAAGGCGCGATTCGTGATGTCATTCGAACTGAAATTGCCAGCCACGTGGATGATATCCAGGTGGATGCCATGGGAAACCTGGTTGCCCGCAAGGGACAGAAAAGTCCCGGCGGCATCCGGATCATGCTGGCTGCCCACATGGATGAGATCGGCGTCCTGGCGACCCACGTGGAAGAAAACGGATTTGTCCGCTTCACCACGGTGGGTGGGGTCCGACCGCATACCCTGCTGGGTGGGCGGGTGATCTTTGTCAATGGCACACGCGGCGTGATTGGCGGTGAACGCCTGGAAAGCCCTGGCAGCCTGCACTCCTTTGAGCAGATGTTTATCGACGTTGGGGCAACCAGTCGGGAAACCTGTCCGGTGAAAGTGGGGGATTTTGCCGGATTTGATCGTCCGTTTGCTGACTATGGCGACCGGTTGACCAGCAAGGCAATGGATGACCGCGTGGGCGTGGCTGTCCTGGTGGAAGTCCTGCGCACGATGGAAAGTTCACCCAATGAAGTGTACTTCGTATTCAGCACCCAGGAAGAGGTGGGACTGCGGGGTGCCACCACTGCCGCCTATGCAGTAGATCCCGATCTGGGCATTTCAGTGGATGTCACCGGAACCGGTGATACCCCCAAAGGCTCCCGGATGGAAGTCAGCCTGGGCAAAGGTCCTGCCATCAAGGTACGGGACGGCGGCATGATTTCTGACCCGCGGGTGGTGCAATGGATGGTGCGCAGTGCGGAAGCGTCGGGGCTGCCCTATCAACTGGAAGTGCTCGAAGGCGGAACAACCGACGCCCGCGCCATGCAGTTGACCCGCGCCGGGGTTCCTGCTGGCTGTGTATCCATTCCATGCCGCTACATTCACAGTCCATCCGAAATGGTGGACATCCATGATGTACAAAATGCAGTCAAGCTGCTGGTCGCATTAATCAGCCAGCCCGTTAGCCTGGGATAATGTCCATCAGAGTTCCGCCTGACCGGAGAATTTCCATCCCGGCTCGAGCCGGACTCTTGATTCTCATCCTGGGAATGGCATTGTTGGGCGGTTGTGATTCCTTCAGCCTGCCAGATTGGCTGCAGGACAACCGCCCGACTGCCACAATCTCCCTGCCGCCCACACCAACCACATCAGCAACCAGGGAAGTCGTCCAACCAACCGCCACCCCATCCGGTCCCATCACGTTAACCGTATGGGTTCCTCCCCGCTTTCAACCGGACATGGATACACCCGAAGGATTATTGCTCGCCCGGCAATTGCAACAATTTGAAGAGGACAACCCGGGCATCCTGGTCAATATTCGGGTTAAGGATGAAACCGGCTCCAATGGACTGCTGGAAACGCTCATGATTACCCGGCTGGCAGCCCCAGCCGCAGTCCCTTCGCTGGTGATTTTGCCCCGCAGCGATATGGAAATGGCTGCCAGCAAGGATGCCATCCTCCCACTGGAAGGTGTGACTGAAATCATGGAGGATCCGGACTGGTATCCATATACCCGGCAATTGGCTGTTACAGAAAACGCCCTGTATGGGTTCCCGTTCGCTGGTGAAGGATTGCTTCTCCTCCGCCGACCGGCAAGGACCACCAGTGCACCCCGAACCTGGGAGGAACTGATTCTCTGGAATGAAAAAGTGGTCTTTGCTGGAAGCGACCCCAATGGGATGCTGCCCATGTTCATCTACCAGGCGTATGGCGGTTCAATTGCAGATGACGAAGGACATCCCGGTCTGCAAATGTCCCCCCTGACCCAAACCCTGGATGTATTTAACCGCGCTGCACAGCAGAATGTATTTACAGAAATATCCAAACCATTCCAGACGGAAGAGCAGGCATGGCAGGCATACAAGGATTTGATTGCCGATGCTGCCATTACTTCGTCCACAGTCTACTTGGCGAATCCGCCTGCAGATACAGCGGCAGTACCGCTCCCATCCATCAACGGTTCACAAGTTGGTGGGTTGGATGGCTGGGTTATTTGTATGACTGACACGCTGCCGGAGCGGCGGGCGCTTGCACTGCGGCTGGCTGAATCCCTGGTGGATGCCACCTTCCAGGCACAATGGTCAGAGGAAGCCGGATACCTGCCAACCCGTCCATCCGCGCTTGCTGCTTGGAAAAACCAATCCTTTCAAAATTTATTGAACAGCTTCCTGCCAACTGCCCCGGCAATTCCGGATGCCGTGTTCACATCCCGTCTGGGTCCCATCTTGAAAGACGCAACCCTCCAGGTACTGGATCGGAATCTTTCCCCCATCCAGGCAGCACAGGAAGCCCTCAAACAACTGGGGACACAGTGAAATGAAACCAATCCGCGACCGCTTTCCCCGTCCCAGTGAACATTTCTGGCATCGCATCCTTCCAGCCAGCACCATCATCATGGTCAGCCTGGTTTTTCTGTTTGCAATCGTTGCCTGGTCTGAGCCTCTGCCGGGTGCAGGATCCAGTGGATCAAATTCCCCGCAGAATCCCAACCAGACAGATGGATTGGTCCTGGGTGGAATTGTCCTGATTATCATCATCCTGGGGGGAACACTGGGCGTCCTGGGCGCTCAATCTCCAGCAACAACCCCTCGTAAATCCACCAAAACCGGGAAATAACCCCATGGAAGAACGCAGCTTCCCCACATGGTCATGGCAAACAAAACTGGTCGTCAGCCTGCTCCTGCTGGTGGGGCTGGGGTTTCTTTTCTATAAATTCAGTTCTGCCATCGGTCCGGTTGTCCTCGCACTGATTTTTGCCTATATATTATCCCCGCTGGTCAACCGGCTTCAAAAAGGATTGCACTGCCCGCGCTGGCTGGCGGTATTGATTGTGTACATCCTCTTCCTGGTGATCATCGGACTGGCTCTCTGGCTTGTCATCCCCATGCTGATTGACCAGGCTCGCCGGTTCGTGCAAAGCATCACAACGTTATTGCAAAACCTGGAGGATATTGTTGGAGACGGAATTTCAATCGGACCTTTCTTTATCAACCAGAGCCTGATTTTTGAACAGGCATCCACATCCCTCCAAAGCGCTCTCCAGCCCATGCTGGGACAAACCATCAACATTGTTGGAAGTGTTCTCTCTTCATTACTATGGGTTGTATTCATCCTGATCATCTCCTTCTACCTGGTCAAAGACGGCAGGGCGATCTTTGATTGGTTTGAGAAACTGGTCCTGCCGGCATTCCGCCCGATTTACCGGCAGCTGCTCGGAGAACTGAATATTATCTGGTCCGCCTTCTTTCGCGGTCAGCTCCTGCTTGCCCTGATCGTGTCCGTCATCCTGACCGTGGAGGGATTGGTTATCGGTCTGCCATATGCCCTGGTGATGGGGATCATCGGTGGCTTGATGGAATTTCTCCCCAGCGTTGGACATGGAATCTGGCTGGTGCTGGCTTCGCTGCTCGCCCTGATCCTGGGATCCACCTGGCTGCCAATTCCAAACTGGGCATTTTTCCTATTGATCCTAATGATCCACCTCGTTTTTACCCAGTTTGACCTGAACTATCTGATCCCGCGCGTCATTGGGCGCAGTGTACACCTGCCCCCATTGGTGGTAATTCTGGGAATTGTGGCAGGTGCCGCGGTAGCAGGTGTGATGGGGGTTGTACTGGCAGCACCTACCATTGCATCCTTAAGAGTCCTTGGGCGTTATATCTATGCGCAGCTATTTGGCAATCCCGATTTAACCCGGGAACCTTCCGCTCCACCCCTGCCACCACCCGATCCATACTGGTGGCAAAAACGAATTCCACCGGCGATCCGGCGGAACCGACCTCATTAATACCGCAGCGCAAACAAGGGGACCAGCATCTCTCCACTGGACATGCCCCCATGCCTGCCCAGCAGCGGATTGTCCCGATCCGCCCACCAAAGGTAAGCTCCATCCTGCGGTATCAACACCCAGTCACCCAATCGCTGACCTGCCTGGCGGCAGGCAGGCTGGTTGCCAAACAACCCGGCATTGACCAGGTCCGTGCTGCAGACCATTTGAAATTCACCCGGTAGAACCTGCAGGAGATAATTTTGCACCATTTCCTCCCGCCCCGGGTGAATGGCAAGATATGGCAGGCGGTTTTCACCGGTTGGCTGCATGATCAGGGCATCCAGCAGTTCCGGGTGATTTCGTAATTCATATTTTTCCTGTCGGGGAGTGCCAATTTGACCGTGATCAGCTGTCATCAGGAATAGGCTGTCTCCCCTGCCGCGGGCACGCAGGTGGAGCAGAAACCGATTTAAAAGGCTGCTGAAACTGGCAAACTCCAGGAAAACACGCTCATCATTGGGTCCATAGCGGTGGGATAACTCATCAATATCCCCCCAGTATGCATAAACATACCCGGGTGTGTGTTGATGATCTGCCAGCCACGCCTGCATGGAAACCCATAAATCATTCACTGTCCGGAAACCCCAGACATCCACATCCTTCAGGAGCATTTGCGACAAACCCGACTTGGCAATACTATTGTGTTGGAAGGCAATCACATCCCTCCCAGCCCTGTGGAAATGCGGGCCCAAGGTATCAACCGGCAGAAATGTTTCCGGTTGAAAGCCTGCCCTGCGCAACGCACCGATCTCCCCCAGGAAGGCTGCCGGGGACTGAAAAATCATGTTCCCCACCATGCCAAACTCCTTCAGCCAGAGTTCATATCCCAGAATGCCATGTTCAACGGGGGTTTTGCCTGTCCACAGGCTTGTCAATGCTGCGGAGGTGGTGCTGGGGACAATTGAGGTCAGTGGAAGCAGATTGCCCTCCTCCATCCAACTGGACCAGGGTGATTCATGAATAAAATTTTCAAAGAATTGCAGACCGAGACCATCCACCAACAGCAGGATTACCTGGCGGTATGGACCACCAATCACTTCCCGCCACTTTTCAGAAAGAGGTTCTCCTCCTGGCAGTGGACAATCCAGCATCTCGCAAATGGTTGCGGGCAGGTTGGATATGGATTGACCGCCATAACCAGGGTGGATGCTATCGCCACTGCCTGCCACACCGGGAATGCGGTAGGCAGTCAAATGGGGGAGGAGGTTGGCAATCAGGTTGGGCATCTTGATTCTCCGGGCTAAAATTGTTTCTATCTTATCATACTTCCCCCAGGGTTACTGCCGCTTGATTGCAGGAACCCATTTTCGATATAATCTTGTCAGAGAAGTTTGCTACAGGAAGGAACCAGGCAATGGCGACGAACCGGAAAACCCTGAACTGGTTGGATTTTGATCAACTGGTTGATCAATTGATTCCACAATTTGACGTGGAATTTGACGTATTGTTAATGATTACCCGGGGTGGTATCGTACCTGGTGGGGCACTGGCAGAGGCATTGAACCTGACCACCATCCTGACCGCCAGTGTGGATTTCCCCCCCATCACCGTGGAAATGACGGAAAGCGAACGAGCCCGCCTGCAGGCATTTCCAAAATTCCTGCAATTCCCGGAGTCCGATTTACTGTTGGGGAAAAAAGTACTTGTGGTGGATGATGTCTGGGGCTCGGGAAGAACAATTACGGCTGTGCAGAACCGTGTTCGCGCAGCCGGTGGAGTTCCATTCAGTTGTGTTTTGCATTTTAACCCCTTGCGGAACCTGTTTGGATCTTCAAGACCGGATTATTATGCCGACCTGACGGATATATACATCATCTACCCGTGGGAGATCCAACGGGGAATGCATTTTTCAATGCTGCCGGGAAAACCGCTTTAAACACCAGGTCCAGCACCCAGCAGCACTTCCAGGTATGCATCCACCATTCCATCCAGGCTGAAGGCTTCCTCTGCCCGCTGACGGGCTGCAGTCTGAAAGCGCGGTAAATCCGCCAGGATTTCATTGACACCCCGCACCAACACGTTCACATCCGGCGGCTGAAGGTTCCAGTAATCGCTGCCGTAAGGTACAACTCTCCCCGAATCACCGGTCACAAGCTCTGGAAGCGCACCGGTGGCATAGGCTGCCACAGGCAGCCCGCAAGCCAGTGCTTCAATCACTGCATTGGGACAGGAGGCGTTTAAATCCGCTGAAAACAGGATGTGGGCGGATCGATCCATCGCCGGAACCTGACTGCGGGGAACCACTCCCTCCCACCGGATGGGGGAGGTGGAGCGTTCATCCATTTTTTCACGAATGGATGGGGGAACATCCGAGACCACCATCAATTCCACAGGTTTGGCAAGCTCCAGGTTCAGCTGGTTGACCAGGGTTACCGCGGTTTCCAAACCCTGTTCCATTCCGCCCTTCAAGTGCCCTTCCACAAGCAGGACCCGGTAAAAATCCTCCGGGGGACGCTCCGCTCCAACCGGCGTGTAAAGGGACAGGTCCACGCCATTGTAAATGATCCGATTGGGTGTCTTGACTGCACCATAGACAGTATGCCACCACTGGCGGGCAAACTGCGATTGGTAGATAATCCGGTCCGCCAGGTTCCTGCGGATGGTGGAAAGCAGCCAGTTGCCCCATTCAGATTTGAGGTAATGCTTCCAACCCGTCTTCCGCTTTTTGTGCATCCAGTTCAAACCATTCAGCCGTTGGACGATCGGCAGCCCGCGCTGTTTTGCACGAATGAGAAGGTCCAGCCGCTTTGTTCCTGCAATTACAAGCACAGCCCTGCAGGTTGGATCCAATGGATCGTGATGGGCAGGGATCCCCCGGGCTTGCAAACCCTGGATCAGTTTCGCCTGGAAAGAGGGCGGTCCCCCCAACCCGGTGGTATTGGGCAGGATGCAAATACTATCAGTCACTGTAATTCACCAGCGCTTTCACAATCCGTTCAGCCGCGTGCCCGTCTCCAAATGGATTGGCTGCCTGTGCCATCGCTGCGTGGGCGTCAGGGTCATCCAGCAACCGGGCGGATTCCCGGACAATCCTTGCCGGGTCGGATCCAACCAGCTTGAGGACACCCGCTTCCAAACCTTCGGGGCGCTCGGTCACTTCCCGCAGCACCAGGGTGGGCACACCCAGCCCGGTTGCTTCCTCCTGGATACCTCCCGAGTCGGTTAACACCAGTGTGGCGCGCTTCATCAAATGCACCATGGGCAGGTAATCCAACGGTGGCAGAAGGGTGATGTTCGGCACGCCTGCCAGCAACTGGTAAACGGGCTGCTGCACATTGGGATTGAGATGCACAGGGTAAATCAAGTGGATGGAGTCGGAATATTGCTCCGCCAGTCCTCGCAGCAATTCCTGTGTTTCGGTGGGCATGGGATGGGTGACGATTTTCTGGAGGGCATCAATGACCGGGTTGCCTGTCACAACAATGCGTTCATCCGGCACGCCTTCCCGCAGCAGGTTCCGGCGGGCATGCTGGGTCGGGGTAAAATGCAGATCAGCAACCACCCCGGCAATCCTGCGGTTGATTTCCTCCGGGAACGGCTGCCACTTGTCATCCGTCCGCAAACCTGCCTCCACGTGCCCAACCCGGATTCGGTTGTAGTAGCAAAGCAGGGCGGTCGTCATGACCGTTGTGGTATCGCCCTGCACCAGCACCCAGTCCGGTTTCTCGGATTTTAACACCGGGTCCAGGTGGGTCAGAATCCCGGCGGTCAGGTCCGCCAGGCTCTGGTCCGGGCGCATCAGGTTCAGGTCAATATCCGGAACAATCTTGAATACGGAAAGCACCTGGTCCAGCATCTGGCGGTGCTGGGCGGTCACACACACCCTGGATTCCACTCCCGCGGTGGCTGCCAGTTGCAGTACCACCGGAGCCATCTTGACTGCCTCCGGGCGGGTTCCAAAAATATTCAACACGTGAATTGTCATTACCGGGGATCCTTTCCCACGCCCAAGCGGTGGATGGTAAACCCGGCAGCCCGCCATGCCTGGGGAGACCATCCTCCCACACAATCCATTGCGATTCTGGCGGATGTCAGCCCAGCCACACTTGCCGGGTCCAGTTCCCGCAATTGCTGATGCCCCACCAGGAGCAGCAATGCATCCGCCCCGGCAACAGCCTCGTCCAGGGAAGGATGGGAGGTTGCGCCCGGAATCACAAAATCTGGTTTGAAGGGTTCAAAAACTTGCACAGTTGCGCCTGCGTTCACCAGCAGGTGGATAACCTCAACGGCAGGGCTTTCGCGCAAATCATCCACGTCCGGTTTGTATGCCAGACCCAGAGCGGCAATCGTCTTCCCATGAAGGTTGCCCAGGCCGCGCTGGACCATCCGCAAGACAAACCGGGGCTGCGAGTCATTGACATCCCGGGCAGTATGAATCAGCGGCGTCAGGTCTGGGGCTGCCTGCACCAGGAACCAGGGATCCACGCTGATGCAGTGTCCACCCACACCCGGACCCGGATTCAGAATTTTCACCCGCGGGTGCCGGTTTGCCAAACGGATCGTCTCCCAAACATCCACGCCAAACCGGTCTGCCAGCCGGGAAAATTCGTTGGCAATGGCAATATTGACATCCCGGTAAGTATTTTCCATCAGCTTGACCATCTCTGCGGTGGTGGCATCCGTCAGGATGATTTCCCCGCGCACAAAGGTGGCATACAGATCACGCCCTGCCCGGGCAGATGCCTCGGTGACACCACCGATAATGCGGGTGTTTTCCACCAGTTCCCGCAGGATTTGCCCGGGTAAAACCCGCTCCGGGGAATATGCCAGGTGGAAATCTTCACCTGCAACCAGCCCGCTTTTTTCCAGGATGGGGCGGACCACATCCAGGGTCGTCAGCGGCGGGGAAGTGGATTCAAGCACCACCAGGTTGCCCCGGCGCAAGGATGGGAGGACCATCTCTGCAGCAGAAATGACATAGGAGAGATCCGCCGATTTATCTTCATGAAAAGGAGTGGGAACAGCAATGACAAAAGCATCCGCTTCCGGAACCTGGCTGCTGACCGTCAACTGTCCGCTCTGCAGGGCATCCTGGACCAGGCTGCGCAGTCCCGGCTCGTAGATGTGAATCTGCCCGCCCCGCAGACCATCCACGATCCCCTGGTTGACATCCACACCCACCACCCGGATGCCGTGCGTCGCAAATGTACTTGCCGTGGGCAGTCCAATATACCCCAGCCCAAGAACACAGACCGATTGGAAATTCATAAAACCTCGATTGCTCCAGTTGTCAACATTGTGCAGGCTGAATTATCCCATAACAATGGATGATGGGGAAGGCTTTCCCTTTTCAGCCGGTTTTAACCAATCTCCAATTCCTGATATAATTCCTCCCATCTTCCTGGCGGATCTCATCCCGCCATTCCCCATTTTATTCAACATAAGGATCACCAAATGGTTCCTCCACGCAAGCCGCAGATTCTGTTTACTGTATTTATGCTGGCATTCCTGCTGGCATCCCTGGCTCTGCCCCAGGCGGTCACGCTGGCAAGCCCGGTTTTGTCTCCTCAATCAGACACTATCCTTACACCCGTGGTAACGATGGATGTCAGACACGACACCTCCATTCCCCTCCGGCAAATGCAAGCCCTGCCGCCGCCGGATCAACCAGCCGCAGAAGTCCAGCGCATGGATCGCCCGGGGCTGGAAGGATTTCCCGCGAATGACAGCACCGATCCCGATCTGATTCAACAAAATCGCGGGCTTGATTCCATGCCCGTGACCACCGTGAATTTTGACGGCATCCCGGGCATCAATAATGTCCATCCACCAGACACCAACGGAGACGTGGGACCCAACCATTATATGCAATGGGTGAATCTCTCCCTCCAGGTTTGGGACAAGGAGGGTAACAGCCTGTTTGGACCAGTCAACGGCAACACCATCTGGCAGGGTTTTGGCGGGATTTGCGAAACCACCAACAGCGGCGATCCCATCGTCCTCTATGA
>JAGVUS010000016.1 GCA_019136175.1 Chloroflexota bacterium
TGAGGACAGCTGGACCACCGCCTTTTAAACCGGCTTCCTTTCGAGAATTTCCACCCTCAAGAAAACCTGGGCTGGTAATATATCCAACCTTTGAAGGAAAACGTCTCTTCTCGTGTTTCATCAGGATCACAACACGGTCTGCCATGCTGGCAATATCATTCGCTCCCCCGCTTCCAGGAAGCCGAATTTTTGGATGCTCATACTGGCCAATTGCGGTAGCATTCAAATTGCCAAATTGATCCACTTCCGCCCCACCTAAAAATCCCACATCCACAACCCCCCGCTGTAAAAGACCCAAAGTCTTATACAGACTGCTGAATGTGGTCGTGCCAAACATGATCCTTGGATCAGCAACACTGACTGGTACTTCGACCGGGTTGGTATCCACAAGTCCCGACTCATAGATCATAACAGCGCGGGGTGCATGAACTTGCTTGGCAAGCGTTGCAGCCAGCATTGGCAAGCCAGTTCCAATAAGAGCCACCTCCCGATCCCGAATCTGCTCGGATGCTACGCAAAGCATAATTTCATCGTAGGTAAAAGTTACAGGTTGTATTGTTTCCATGTTTTTTCTCCTGTTCCTAATACCCCAACAGGGGATCAGCTCGCAATTGCATGATTTTTCGCAGCCCGCCTACTTGTTCCAGGTATTCGTAATGATCCTTGGGGGCATAAACATACTCATCCAGATAGCCCTTCCAGGATTCTGGAGTTTTGGATGAGTTCGTGTAGGTGTACAGATGCTCCAAGTCATAATCGTAGTAACCATACGACGCCATCGGGTGTGCACTATATGGAAGCACAACCAGCGTATCCACAAAAAACGACGGCAGTAGTGTCGCCGTGGGATTCGCTTGAATGACCGAACGGGGTACAATTTCCTCCACAATTGCAATGACCCTTTTGGCAGCCCTGGCTTGTTCCTCAATACATATGGTGGGTCCCATCACCTGCAAATTACCATCCATATCCGCCCGCTGTGCCTGGATAATGGCAATATCCGGTTTGGCAGCCGGGAGAAGAATAACTTCCTCACCAGAAAAAGGGCAATCCATCTTGACGTATTTTTTCCCCTCAGGAAGGTGATCCAGCAGGTCGGAACCGCGCATGGAATGTACCGCGGTAAATGGAAGCCCCATCGCTCCAGCCAGGAACCGGGATGCCATGGAGAAGTGACTGTAATCCTCCACTTCCACTTTTCCCTGTTCCACAGCTTTGCAAAAATTGCGTGAACGCCCGGTAACAGCTTCAAACCCAAAGGATGCAAGGGTTACAGAACGGACACAGCCGCCACCAACCAGCAGGTCTGCAGCATATGCTTCCCCAACAGACAGAAGATTGATATCCTTCTTTCCTTGGCGAATCATTTCCCGCATCATCGCCATGGGTTGGAGAAATACACCAAAACCGCCAACAGTTACCACTGACCCATCCGGAATCCCGGCTGCAGCTTCTTCTATTGTAAGAATTCTGGAATTTAACATACGAAAGCCTGTTGTCCCAATTTAGTATTTTAGGAGAATGTTTTCTGGATCAATCTTGGTGCGGATCAATTCAATCTCCTCTTCGGTGGGAAGGATTGAAGTCGGAACATTCGGGGGAATAATCACAGGAAAACCCGTTTTTTCCTGGACCATATCAGGAGTGACACCAGGATGCAGGGTAAGCGCCTGCATACGGTGTCCTTCCCCATTGAAATCGAAGACACCAAGGTCGGTAAAGACGTAAACCGGTCCTCCGCCCGGAAGGTTGTATTCTTCACGCGATTTGCCATTTGCCTGCCAGCCAACGCCAGTAACGAAGTGGACATTTTCCACAAATGTACGGGCATTATGGTCGGTAATAACAAATGCCCTGCGCGCAAACGCCAGGTGTTCTGGAAGTGCCAGGCATCCAACCAGTCGTACTTTTGGTTTCTTATAATCTCCAATTACCGTAATGTTGATATTTCCGTACTGGTCAATTTGAGGACCGGAAACAAAGCCAACATCCACCTTCCCCTTGACAAACATATCCAGGTTATCATCTGCGCGCACACGAGCCATGGTGGGCCAGGTGGTAATGTGGTTTTCCGTGAATACCTTGGGAATATTCTCAAGATCGGGGCTGATGATGGTTCCGATTTGAATGGTAAAATTGGGGGCGTGAGTTAATTGTGCCAGGCGGGCAGCCACAATGGGGAGCCCAACAGCAACTGTAAACGCTCGACCACCTGTCCCAACGCCAATGAAACCCATTTCATCATCATGCAATTGTCGGGCAACATTTACCGCCATCAGTTCGTTCAAAGTATATTCAGTCATATCCGGGTTCCTTTTCCGAAAGCCTAGTGGCTAACTCTTAAAGATAATAAATGTGCCAATCCGGCAGCCTGTTCAAGATACTCAAAGTCATCTTTTGTTCCAAAAACATATTTATCGAGATACGCTTTGAACGTATCATCTGATTTGGCTGCTTCCATGTACTCTTCAAGATGTCTGGAATCGGGATCATAAATGCCATCACATGTACCAGGATGCGCTCCGTACGGCATCTCAACAACTGCATTCACCCAGTTATGAGGAATATAGGTCATGGTGGGGTTGCTCATAACTGTCTTGGGGTCAATGAGTTGCTCGACGGAAAAAATGACATGATCAGCAGATTTCGCTATCACCGGATCAATATCATCCGTATTACGAACCATCGGCCACTGGATGTTTCCATGGACATCACCATAATATCCATGCAGAATCGCAACATCCGCCTTGGCGGCCGAAACCGCATATAACTGCTCTCCTGTAAATGGACAGGTAACTGGTTTGGCGTGCGTGGCATACTGCGCCATGCCCGTTCCCAATAACACCTTGGTTGGCAGGTAAGGCAATCCCATCCCCGCAGCCCTCAACCGTGCCAACATGGAAGTTTCACTAAAATCCTCGTATTCAATCCGGCCTTCCTGGACCGCCCGACGGACATTGGGGGCAAAACCCAGTGGACCCATTCCTACATAAGCCGCTTCCACCCTGCGGACGCAACCGGCACCGACCAGCAGATCCACATCAATCCCTGCAACCCACACATAAATCGTCAAGTCTTTTATTTCCTGGCGGATGATTTCCCTCACCAAACCCAATGGGTGGCGTCGAATGGTATTGCCGCCAATGGTCAAAGTAGATCCTGATTTGATCGCTTTGACTGCCTCTGTTGCTGAAATCACTTTATTTCGCATTGAGATCTCCTCCTGATTGTTATTTAGTATTTGGAAAGAAGTTGCTGTAGCCCCACCAGGCTTTCATAAGCTGCGCGGTCCGGGTCGGAACCAAACATTTCAGCAGATAAATAACCGTGGTAGCCCACCTGGCGCAAAGATCGAATAAAGCCCATCCAATTGAAATCTCCTTTTCCAGGGGGGCGGCGGCTCATTGACCGTCCATCTGAATCTTCCACATGAACATGAACAAGATACTCGCCCGCCTCCAGAACCGTATCAATTGGACTTTCTTTTTCCATCGCCATATGCGCTGTGTCCAACATGAGTTTTACAACCGGGCTCTCCACCTGCTGAATCATTTCCAATGCCTGTTGCGTTGTATTCACCAAGTTCACCATTGCTTTGGTGATGGGTTCCAGGGCAAGGATAACGCCAGTATCTTCGGCTGCTTTGGAAATCCGGGAAATTCCCTGGCGGCTCCACTCCCATGCCTGCGAGTAAGCAGTACCATACATCCGCCACCCTGGAACAACAACAACAACCGGACAGGATAAATCAGCAGCCAGCTTAATGCATTCGGTATAGTATTCCGCAGCATCATTGCGTTCCTGCGGTATTGTGCTTGCCAGGTTGTAATTGTGGCTGATTGGACAAATGGCTGCCACAACCATGTTCAGGTCCTGGAGGAGTGCCTGAACAGTTTTGCGTTCTTCCAGGTTAAGATCCCAAGGCCAGGCATGAGGACGGGCAGCCCCCAACTCCACCGCCGGGTAACCGATGGCAGACAGGCGCCGTAAAGTTTCCTCCAATGGATAACAAGGCGCCCATGTCACAAAGGAGCCATACGCAAAAGAGTGGAAACAGGGTTGAATTGGAGAAGGTGTATCCATCGGCTGTTTCAAGTAGATCTTTTTTCTAGTAATGTCTTTGCCGCTGCAGCAACATGCCTGGCAGTCAAGCCATATTTTTCCAATAACGGTGCATTGGAAGCAGATTCGCCAAACGTATCGCGCAATCCAATCCGTTTCATTGGAACAGGATATTCTTCGCCCAGTACTTCTGCAACCGCCCCCCCCAAGCCGCCAAGTATGGAATGGTCTTCCGCTGTGACCACCAGCCCGGTGGCAGCTGCCGCATTCACAATTGCTTCCACATCCAATGGTTTCAGTGTTGGGACGTGCAGCACAAAGGCGGAAATTCCATCAGCAGCCAGGAGGTTGGCTGCATCCAAGCAGCGTTGGGTTTGTTCGCCGGTCCCAATCAGGGTAATATCCTTACCTTCCCGGAGAGTGACTGCTTTGCCAATCTGGAATTGATAGGAGTCGCCCATGATAACAGGCATCGGATCACGGGTCAGCCGCAGATAAACGGGACCATCATATTCAACCATGGCATGCATTGCCTGGCGGACTTCCACTCCATCAATGGGAGCAATACTTACCACATTGGGCATCGCCCGAAACACGGTCAAATCTTCCACAGACTGGTGGGTTTTTCCTGTTTTCCCCGTCAGAATTCCGCTATAAGCGCCAATAAATTTAACATTCAACCCGGGCTGTGCAATAACAATTCGGATTTGATCCAGCGCCCGCTTTGCAGTAAAGCACGCAAATGTACTCACAAAGGGGATCAGTCCAACCGATGCCATTCCGGCAGCCACCCCAAACATATTTTGTTCAGCAATACCCATCATGAAAAAACGGTCGGGATGGGCTTTGAATAACATGTCAGTTCTTGTGGAGGTGGCAAGATCGCCATCCAGGCAGACAACCCGGGAGTCCTGGCTGGCAAGTTCCACCAATGTCTCTCCAAATACAACTCGTTGAGATAGTTCTTGCGCCATTTCCAATCCTTTCCCTTACCCCTCTCGTCTGACCAGTTCAGCCAGAGCAAGTGTCAGTTCTTCGTCATTGGGCACCTTGGCATGCCATTGATATTTTCCTTCAGCAAATGACACGCCTTTGCCCTTCACGGTATGGGCAATGATGATGGTAGGCTTTCCCTTGACCATCTTGGCTTGATCAAAAGCATTTAAAATGGCGTTGAAATCGTGCCCATCGATTTCGATGACATGCCAGCCAAAAGCGGCAAACTTTTCCTCCGGGTGATCGATGGGGAGCAGAGGTTCGGGATATTGCCAGCCAAATTGTTGGACCTTGTTGTAATCCAAAATTGCAACCAGGTTATCCAATTGATAGCGGCTGGCAATGAATGCAGCCTCCCAAATTTGACCTTCCTGGGATTCGCCATCTCCAATCATGACATAGGTGCGAAACGACTTGCCAAGCACCCGGGCACCCAGCGCCATTCCAATACCAGCCGATAGCCCCTGCCCCAAGGAACCGCTCGACATATCCACACCGGGAGTTTGTTTCATATCGGGATGCCCCTGCATGCGGGAATCAATCGCATCAAAAGTCATCAATTCCTCCACGGGGAAATACCCTCTTTCTGCCAGGACAGCATACAAGGCAATGGCAGAATGTCCCTTGGAGAGAATAAAACGATCCCGGTCTTCCCATTGTGGGTGGACCGGGTCAATGTTTAACTCACGAAAATAGAGGGCGACAAGGAGTTCCACTGCAGAAAGCGGACCCCCAAAATGTCCACCCTTGGCATGGTGAATCGCCTGAACTATATCAATGCGAACACTCCGAGCAATTTCGATTAATTGCGGTATGCCGGGAATTGATGGATCGTTCATCAATGATCTCCTTTCTGTGATGAAGGTTGCCGGGTCATCATAGGTTTACCAAAAATCTACACGTGTAGATTTTTGGTAAAAATAAAAGAACCTTCTTGTTCTTTGTTCAATTAATGTGCGGGGAAAGTTGGACTTCAATATAATACACGAATTGTCTACACGTGTCAATAGGAAATGTAAATACTCATCCATGTTTAATGATACCCCTTACCCCGTTCCTTATAATGATTTAACGATATTTAATCTGGATGAAAGGAGGTTGAAATGGCTGTTATTACCATATCCCGGGAACTC
>JAGVUS010000039.1 GCA_019136175.1 Chloroflexota bacterium
ATGTATTGCGCCAATACATCCTTCCCCGTCCCGGTTTCACCGGTAATGAGAACGGATACCCCCGCACTTGCAGCTCGATCAGCCAGGGTTACAACGTTCCGCATCTCCGTGCTTTTGCCAACAATGAATTTCACTTGCTGGTATTGGGTACGCCGAAGATGCTCAAGTTCCTGGCGCATCGCTATTACTTCCGTCGCTCTTTTTAGTGATTGCTCAAGCTGATTGAATTGAATGGGTTTGGATAGAAAATCATGAGCCCCATTCTTCATTGCATCAACAGCCATCTGGATATCACCGTAGGCTGTGATGAGAATGATGGGGGGTCTAAGTGGAAGATGAGCCGTTTCATAGAGTAAATTCGGTCCATATCCATCAGGTAACTGGACATCCAAAAGGACCACATCGCCGTCCCCGCGCGAAAGGAAATGCCGTGCTTCAGCCAGAGTGGATGCCCCTACAACCTCGTACCCCTTTTTGATTAAAAATTCACCGATGAATTGACGTGCATTTTCTTCATCGTCCACAATTAATACAGTGATCGCCATGTTATTCTCCTTCAAACACCGGGAGAAACACGCGAAATACAGTTCCACCCGGAAACGAATTCACTGTAATTGTACCCTGATGCGCCGTAACGATCCTTTTTGTTAAGGCTAAGCCCAACCCGGTACCCTGCGGCTTGGTTGTAAGAAATGGTTCAAATAATCGCTCCCGGACATCGTCCGGAATCCCCGGTCCATTGTCAGACACAGCCACTTCAACTTGCGGACGATTCATAATCGCATCGCTGGTGGATATTCGAATTGCCAATGTCCCACCATCTTTTTCCATTGCTTCCACAGCATTACTGATGAGATTGATAAACACCTGTTCCAGGAGTTGGGGATCACCGGTAACACGTGGGATTTCTGGTTCCATTTGGAAAAAAGATTGTACCTTGACCCTCGCCATTTTAGGACGCCATCGGTCAAGTATTCGTTGAAGAAGAATGCGGAGATCGACTGCCTCCAAATTCGGGGTAAACGGTCTTGAAAATGCCAAGACTCGCTCAAATAAATTTGTTAGTCGAGTGCAATCATTTTGCATTCTTGCAACTACATCGCGATTGGGATCATCATCACCCAGTTGACTGTCCAACAATTGTAAACCAGCCGATAAATTGTTGATGGGATTTCTTACCTCGTGGGCAAAAATGGCAGTAAATTCTCCCAAAAGCGCCCGGTTTTCCAGTTGTTGGGCGCGAGCCCGGCTTTGAATCTGTTCGCTCAGGTCTTTTATAAATATCAGAATGGCAAGTAATTCCTCTTCAATCTGATTGGGGATCACTTGAATTTGAGCCGGGAAGGTTTCCCCATTGCGCCGATGCAATCCCGATGCTCTCAGATTCAATGATGGCACTCCATGGCTTGCATTCTCCAAGGACGCCATCAATCTCTCGGCGCCGATCATTACATTTTCCACATATTGACCCAGCACCTCTTCTTTGGTATATCCAAGCAGAACTTCTGCCGATGGATTGATCTCAATGACTCTGAATTCATGATCGAGGATTAATACTCCCTCCTGCGCAGAGTCAATAATACTTTTCTGAATAGCCAGGTGGCGGTTTGATTCCAGTATCTGGTTGTTTAAATTCTGATTTAGGATTCTGTGCTGTAAAACCTCACTGATAATTCTCCCCGCAATTTCCAACAATTGATGGGTGACCTCCATGTCACTGGGTTGCTCATCATTGCAGCCGACGACAAGCAGCCCTGATAATGCTGGCAGATATCCCAATGGCGTAGAAGCCAGATATGCTGCGTTTGTAATTCGGGCTTGCCGGTGTAATTCTGACATCACGCGTTTACCCGGAACCCAGGAGGTTGTCTTTCCCAACTGGATGAAATCGGCAGAACTTAATTGCTCCGGCAACACATGACTACCTGAATTCCTTCATCCAATATCTGTTCAAATTCTTGTAATTCGTTCAGATGAAGCAATTGAAGAATTTGTTGGAAAGATTGTGTTTGCCTTTGTTTTAACCGGGTGGGATGGGTATTGACCGGAGAAATCATGATTACCAATTGCTTGCCGCGTGTATCCAGGTCGCTGGAATATGCAATGACAGAAAGCGGCGGACGATTTCTCCGTAGTATTTGTCCTTCCCATTCCATCATTTCACCAGCCAGTTCCATCCCCCCAACAAACAGGTCATGAATTCTCATGCCCTTGATATCAGTCAATGAATATGCAGTTAGTTTCAGGAATGAACTATTGGCGTAAGCAAATTTTTGATCATTTAGATCAAACACAAGAAGTGGTTCAGTAAATAAATCAAAAACTCCCAGGTTGATTCCGGGATCATCAAGAATTCGTCCGAATGAGAAAAAAGGATTGGTTTTTCGTTGTGTCATTTCAATGGTTATACCCCGGTTCTGGATGACGTAAATGAGCGGGAAGAATCCCCTCCATGGCTCGATATTTCGCTACTGTCCTTCTGGCTACCCGATACCCCTCCCTGGATAACATCTCCACAAGTTCAGAATCACTCAACGGCCGCGCTTCTCTCGCGATAATTTCCCTCAAAACCGTTCGCACATTTAGACTCCGATCAAAGAACATGGAAAGGGGAACAATCCTGCCATTTGGAAGTTGAACTGTTTTGTTCGTCACTGCCCTGGATACCGTCGATTCATGAACTTCCAAGTCTTGAGACATCTGCGCCCTGGTAAATGGTATCAGGCTTTTTTCTCCATATTGGATAAATGATCTTTGGATCATCACCAATTTTTGCATCATGCGGCGGATGGTATGGTTCCTTTGTTGCAGGCACTTCACAAACAACCCGGCTCGATCCAGGTCGCTCCGTAATCCCTCCTGGGTTTCCCCTTCCGTTTGCTTGATCGCCTGCCTGTACAAGGGGTTGACTCGTAAATATCCGCCAATCGGTATGATGATTTCCACAACCAGCGCTTTCTCTGGATCATTGTTGAGATACGAAATAATAATATCAGGACGATGATACACTTCGCCCCGGTTGGGATTAACTTGTTGGGAATCTCCCCAGTGCGTCCGGGCAGGAAATGGATTGAGATTATCACTGATAAAGCGCATGGCTTCAGCAATTTTTGCCACCGTAACACCCATCTGCCGCGCCAGATCCGAATAATGTTGCCGACTCATGGATGTAATCCCTGCCTCAACAATTTTTCTTGCCAGCACCGGCACCATTCCAGTCTCGGAAAGGACATCAAGCTGGATCAGCAATGCATCCTGCGTGGAGCAGGACCCAACACCAATTGGATCCGCACGGCGGATAACATTATGGACAGCGTTAACCCGATCCAATGGAACATGAAAATAGCGCATAACCTCCAACGGGGTAATGGTAAGCAATCCATCATCATCAAAATGTGAGCAAATGAAGGCTGCCAACTTGTGATCTTCCGACTCAAGTTCGGGTATCACCTGACGCAGCACGTACTCTGCCAGATTTTCTACCTGGGATGAAAATTGATCTTCAGGATAATCATCTTGATACGTATCTCCCGTTGCATAAAATTCATCCCGCGGTGATATATACACAATGGGTTCAAGGCTTTGATCGTTTTGAGGAGTGCTGCATACAGGACAATTCCCCCCTTTTGGTAATACACGGTGACACATGGGACACCGGCGCTCATCCACCAACTCCAACGCTGGATTGGCTGATAACTCAGCATCTATTTGTTGACGCAATTCATCCACCGTCAGGCTCAACAAAGTCATTGTTTGCGCCAGATGGGCAGTCGTTAAAGGACGAAGGGTGTGGGTCTGGTATTGGAACATGGTTTATCCCTGCAATTATTAGTATACGTATTATTGGGAAAGGATGCAAGTTTTATGCCAGCGGTTTTAAGAAATCGTGTTTATCTAATGTATAATCTATAAGGAAAATCATGTAGATTTTATGAATCATCAGGTGCATAAGTGATTACTACAAAGAATAAGGAATTCCAACATTGCGCCAAAAACTAATCACACTCCTCTCATTGGGTGGATTGATTGCAGTTATCCTTGCAAGTTACCGGATTGGACAAAGTCTCGTTTCCATCACATCACCAACCTGCCAACCGCCAACCGAATTCAACGCAGAGAGAGCCCTTGATGATTTAGAGTATCAGGTATCCCTCGGACCAAGAACTCCTGGAAGCGATGCTCATCGTAAAGCAATCGAGTGGATGACATCTGAATTAAGTGGGTATGGATGGAATGTCGATATCCAGGAATCCGAATATCAATCCTATACAGTAAAGAATGTCATTGCTCGAATGGGCGATGGTGCTGATTGGATATTAATAGGAGCTCACTATGACTCCAGATTCCGGGCAGATAGCGATCCCATCCCCGATAATCAAAGCCTGCCCGTACCGGGAGCGAATGATGGGGCTTCGGGTGTGGCTGTTTTAATGGAGTTGGCAAGAACTCTCCAGCCGCGACCCGAACAAACCATCTGGTTGGTCTTTTTCGATTTTGAAGACCAGGGCAGAATTGATTCCATGAATTGGATCATTGGTTCCACTTCCTTTGCCGAATCCCTTTCGGGAAGACCAAATGCGGTCGTTATACTGGAT
This sequence comes from Chloroflexota bacterium, assembly GCA_019136175.1. Taxonomy (GTDB): domain Bacteria; phylum Chloroflexota; class Anaerolineae; order Anaerolineales; family Anaerolineaceae; genus CALMHE01. Next base: position 4,596 of record JAGVUS010000039.1, read on the forward strand.
ATGATTGGGGATGCATCCCTCAATATTTATCAGGAGATAAATTCAGACCCAGACCTCACGGCATCCATATGGGCAAAAGCCAATGAGTTGGGGTATGGTGATCACTTCATCTCAGAACCCAGGTACCGGATATTGGATGACCACATCCCCTTTCTTAATAACAATATTCCTGCAGTCGATATCATCGATTTCGATTATCTCTATTGGCATACAATCAACGATACACCAGACAAAACATCAGCAGAAAGCCTTAAGATTGTAGGCAGGACAATTTGGCACTGGATTATGGATGAGTAGCATTTGGCAAAAATCAAAACATGACGTAAACTAATAAGCATGAGTGAGATTGAATTCCTCCATCAAATTCGTCCCATATGGTTGAACCGCATCACCCTCAATCTTGCCAAGGCAAGCGGTATTCGACAAAATGTACGGGACCAAATGGAGGATTTTTTTGATCGCCTTGAACAATTTCTAGAAACAGGTGATACCAGTTGGTTGGACCCAATCCTGAAATCCTGGTCTGAGGCTCAAACACAATCAGACCTTGAAAGTGGTCAGAGTGACCTCATCCCATTTGTTGAATCCATCATGTTAACCACACATGATATCTGCCGGGAAATCCTGGATCCCACAACCGCAAACGACCTCATGGGAGCATTGTTACCCGCTTTTGGTTATGCATTTCAAACCATTTCGCGGTTTGAAACTCTGGCGAAAATTGACTATATATCAAACCAATTAGACGAAGTGCGCCAAACTCTGGAAAAGTTGGATCGGAGTAAATCTGATTTTATTGCTGTTGCTGCCCATGAATTAAAGACACCATTGACCCTGATCGAAGGATATTCATCCATGTTGAGGGACGCCCTCTCAAATAAACAATTTACGCAGGAAGAGAGCGATCTGTTGGATGGAATCAGTATGGGTTCAAAAAGACTGCGGTCAATCATCGACGATATGATTGATGTATCCATGATTGACAACAATCTCCTGCAGCTTTCCTTCCAACCCATCTGGGTCAATCGCCTGTTTGCAGTGCTTGAAACAGAATTTCAACCCATTATTCAAACCCGGCAATTAACGCTGACCCTGCAGCCTTTTCCAGGCAGCAATGAAATGACATTTGGTGATCCCGAACGATTACTGCAGGTTTTTCGGAACGTCCTTTCCAACGCAATCAAATTTACACCCGATGGCGGGCGAATTATGGTAAATGGTCGGAAATTGCCTGGTTTTCTTGAGGTCATCATTTCAGATTCCGGGATTGGGATTGCACCAGACGATCAAATGATCATCTTTGATAAATTTGGGCGGATTGGCAATTCCGCCTTGCATTCCAGCAGTAAAACAAAATTTAAAGGAGGGGGACCCGGTTTGGGTTTACACATTGCCCGTGGAATTGTACAATCTCATGGCGGCGAAATTTGGGTGGAATCACCCGGTTACGATGAAGTTACATGTCCCGGTTCCACATTCCACATCCTGATCCCTGTTCACACTCACCCCCCCGACGATAAAACCGCGAAATTATTTACAGCTTTACAAAATCCCACCTGATATTTTCACAACGGAGCGATATGAACCAGTCTACATCCTTTATCCACCCTGCAGATCGAATTGCGTCTTTCAAGCCTTATTTCTTTGCCGCACTTGGGCAAAAAATTAACACACTCAAGTTAAAAGGCATGGATGTCATTCGCATCGACATGGGCTCTCCCGATCTACCTCCTGCAAGCTTTATCATCGAAACCCTGCAAAAATCTGCCCAGCGTGCAGATGCGCACGGGTACACTGCAAATGGTGGAACCCCTGCTTTCCGGCAAGCAATTGCTGCATACTATAAAACCCGATTTGACGTAGACCTGGATGTTAAGTCAGAAGTCCTGGCATTAATTGGGTCCAAGGAAGGACTTTTCAATTTAAGTGAAGTTCTCATCAATCCGGGAGATGTTTCCCTGGTACCGGATCCGGGTTATCCTGTCTACTCTGCCAGTGGAATCATTGCTGGCGGCGAGATCTATTACATGCCGCTCTTGCAAGAAAATGGTTTTCTTCCGGATTTGAATTCCATTCCGCAGGAAATTGCAGACCGGGCAAAAATTCTTTGGATTAATTACCCCAACAACCCCACCGGGGCAGTTGCTTCCCTCGAATTCCTTTCCCGGGCGGTCGATTTTGGTCGTAAACACCAAATTGTGATTGCCCACGATGCCCCATATACAGACGTATGCTTCGATGGGTATATTGCGCCTTCCATTCTTCAGGTTCCAGGCGCCAAGGATGTTGCAATTGAATTCAACTCATTATCCAAAACTTACAACATGGCTGGGTGGCGGCTTGGAATGGCAGTTGGAAATTCCCAGGTGATCAGCTATTTAAATACCTATAAAAGCCAGATGGATTCCTCCCACTTCCTGCCTGTCCTGGAAGCAGGCGTTGCTGCATTGAATGGAGATCAGACCTGGTTGGTGGAAAGAAACTTGATCTACAAGCAGCGGCGAGATATCGTTGTCCAGGCTTTAAAGTCCGCCGGTTTTGTTGTTGAACCTCCCCCAGCAGCCATTTATGTTTGGGCAGGCTTACCCGCTGGAATATCTGATAGCATTAAATTCTGCGATCAGTTATTGGAGGATACTGGAGTATCCATGACCCCGGGAATTGTTTATGGAGAACACGGCGAAGGATTTATCCGTATTTCCCTGGGAACTGCAACCCACCGCATCCAGGAAGCAATGGATCGCCTGGTTCATTGGAATTTTCACATGTAAGGTTTGAATGGCAAAGAAAGAACCCAAATCAACTCAACCAGAAAAAGAACGTGCCTTTTTGGTCGGTGTGTTTTTACGCTCCGAACCCCAATTACTGGGATTGGATGATTCGTTGGCTGAGTTGCGATTGCTTGCCGACACCGCTGGTTTGAATGTTGTGGGCGAATCGACCCAGAATCTTGATCAGCCCCACCCGGACACGTACATCGGTTCCGGGAAAGTGGAGGAGATCAAAGCCCTGGCGGAAGAAACGCTTACAGATGTAGTAATTTTTGACACCGAGCTTTCCCCAAGACACCAGCGCGAGCTGGAGGAAAAATTCCAGAATCGAATTCGCGTCCTGGATCGAACAGCCCTCATTCTGGATATATTTGCCCAACACGCATCCACCCGGGAAGGTATCCTGCAGGTGGAATTGGCACAATACGAATACCGCCTCCCCCGCCTGACGCGTGCATGGACACATCTCGCCCGACAGGCTGGTGGTGCTTCCGGTCGAAGCGGCAGCGCAGGCGGGGTTGGCTTGCGTGGACCCGGCGAGACCCAGCTTGAAGTGGACCGACGGGAAATACGCACTCGAATTTCCAGTTTAAAAGCAGAATTGGAAAAGGTTCGGGCACATCGAAGCAGGTATCGCTCCCAGCGTAAACGATCGCA
>JAGVUS010000404.1 GCA_019136175.1 Chloroflexota bacterium
ATGTCAAATTTGATCGTATTCTCCGGAGGTTGGTATGGAAACAATCCACACGCAGTATAAACATTGTGATGTCATCAAAGTCAAAGGGCGTATTGATAGTGCAACTGCACCGAATTTTGGTGCTGCCTTAACCTCGCTCACCGACCAGGGACGATATCATATCGTCATCGACATGAGTGATGTGGAATTTATTTCTTCTGCTGGTCTAAGAGTATTAATCACTACGCAAAAAACCTGCAAACGATATAACCGGGGCGAACTGGTTCTTGCCCAGGTGCCAGCCAATATCCTTGCAGCCCTGGAACTGGCAGGTTTCAATGTTCTTTTCAAGATTTTTGATGACCTGCTGACCGCAGTAGGCAATTTTTAACCCGCATCTGCATGATCACCCGATTTTTCCCCGGGCGGTATGAAAGCCTGGAAGAAATAGCGGAATTTGTCCGTTCCATCGCCCAGGCTGCCGGCTTGAGTCCTTTTGAAACCTATAAATTGGAAACCGCTGTTGACGAAGCGTGCTCAAATATCATTGAGCACGCTTATTGCGGTATCTCTGACGGTGTCATTGAGTTCACAATTTTAACCACACCAGAAGCCATAACAATTATTTTGAAGGACAACGGCAGAAAATTTTCACCGGATTCCGTCCTGCCGCCGGATGTCAACGCCCCGTTGAAAAAACGTAAAGATCATGGTCTTGGCATTTTTATCATCCGGAAATGGATGGATGATGTACAATTTGACTATATTGATGGGCATAACATCCTTACAATGACCAAATATCGGGATTGCACGCCTGATGAACCTTGCTCATCTTTCTGAAACCCCGGACTGGAAAGTTTTCCTTCATCTGGGCGAAAAGATTCTCAACCAGCCAAATACATATGCCCAGGCAACTTCAATTGAGGAAACGATTCACTCCATCCTCGGTTGCAAGGCAAAACTCTGGTTTGCCCAACCAGCCTACCCACTTCCGGGGGAACCCGACGTCACACTCCTGCCCTCCGATACAGCACCTGGCATTGTTCAGGATGTATTCTGTGAATACGCCGGTTTTTGTACAGGTGACGATATTGACTCCAGGGTGATTATTTCAGATCAAAATTCATCCCATATATCAGCCGCAATTCCTCTCCTCGCACAGGATTACCTATTGGGGATTTTACATCTTGATAGACCCAACGGCCCCGTTTTCCGCAAAGAAGAAATCCAATTTCTGGAAGGACTTGCCGCCTACGTAGCCTTGGGGATGCAGGTTTTCCGGCAGGTTCAATTAAAAAACTGGCGTTTTGAACAACTCTCGCTGGTCAGAGACGTCAGTTCACAGCTTGCTCACAACCAGGATGTACGTAGTTTGTGCGAACGCGTAACCGGTTTAATCAAAGAAACCTTTCATTACTATAATATTTCCATTTTTACGCTTGATGATGAACGTGGTGTATTGGAATTTCAATCCATCGCAGGGCACTCCAGGCGTGACCTCAACACCAATCCACCAGATCCGATACCATTGGGGGATGGAATTGTCGGCACTGCTGCACAATCCGGTCGGGAATTGATTGCACCGGATGTACGCCAGGAACCCCTGTATCATCCCGCCCCATCTCTTCCCGAAACAAAATCCGAGGTCGCCCTACCCCTGAAAGTTGGGGATCGAATCCTCGGCGTGTTGGATTTGCAATCTGAATTTCCAAACGCATTTCATGAATATGACTTGATGGTACTGCACTCTCTTGCGGATAGTGTTGCCATTGCACTGGAAGGATCCCGACTCTACAGCAACCTGCGCTGGCAAACCGATCAAATATCGGCAGTATTGGATGTGAGTTACGCCATTACTTCCATCCTGGAACTGGATCAACTGCTGGACAAGGTTGTGGATTTGATTCATGACAGATTTGGTTATCCATACGTTCACCTGTACCTGGCACACTGGGGAAGACGGATGATCACTTATGCTGCTGGTAGTGGGAACCGCAAAGACACCATGGAGCTTCAGAGGCTGACTTACTCCATTGATGATCCATCCGGAATGATCCCTCACGTAACCCGTACAGGCGAAACTTTGCTTGCCAATGATATCCAGCAACAGCCACTATTCCGCCCCTTTGACGGCTCCCCCCAGGACACCAGATCGGAATTAACCATTCCCTTGAAGTTTGGCGCGGAAGTGCTTGGGGTTTTGGATATTCAAAGCACGGATACCAATGGGTTTGGGGAAAACGAAATCCAGATATTTGAGTCACTTGCGTCATCTGTTGCTCTTGCCATCCGAAACGCCACCCTGTATCGCACTGAGCAATGGCGGCGTCAAGTGGCAGATAGCTTTCGGGAAGTGTCACACCTGCTTTCCGCGGGGGCATCATTGGATGTCATTCTCCAACAGATTCTTGCAGAGCTGCAGAGAAATTTACCAATTGACGCTGCTGCCATCTGGCTGGTGGATGACCCTGAGGGAGATTTTTCTACAATCTCCAATTTAATCCCACGTGCAGTTCAGGGTATTGATCAGGAAAAACTTCCGTCAATTATGGAAACTCCGGAAGACACCATCTCCTGGATGGAAACAGTCATGGCTGCCGATTCCCCAATTATCCGCGTTCCCGATGATCCACACTGCCCATTGGGAAAAATTCTGGAATTTCCCAAGGATTATTCTTCAATTGCAGTCCGCCTGATGTCTGGGAATAAAGCATTGGGAGTTTTATCGCTTGTTCATGCGACCAACGGTCGTTATGGAAATGAAGCCCGTACCATGACAACAACATTTTCGGGCTACGCGGCAGTTGCCATTCAAAATGCCCGGCTCTTTGCGTCCTCCCAGGAACAGGCATGGATTTCAACCGTCTTGCTACAAGTGTCCGAGGCTTGCCAGTCCATCACCGACCTGGATGAGTTGCTTGAAACAATGGTGCGGTTGACGCCGCTCCTTGCTGGCGTCAATAAGTGTGCGTTTTTCATATGGGATGAGGATTCACAGGCGTTTTCACTGCATGCACATTATGGATTGGAACTTCCTGATTTGGGCATTCTTCTGCTTGATCCATCTGTTCCTGCATTCTCAAATCTTTTATCACAACACACTCCCATATTGATCAATAATCTTGAAGAAGAGCTTCACCTCCCCATCAAACCTGAAACAGACAGTCATAACAGAATTATCCTTCTGCCTATGCAATCCCATGGTCAGATACTGGGGGCATTCCTGGTGGGTCAACAGTACACACAATCATCCGCTCCACAGGAAATGGGATTTGATCCCAATACCTTCTCCATTCTCCAGGGAATAGCCCACCAAACCTCCGTTGCCATTGAAAATATTCACTTACTTGAAACCCGCCAACAGGAAGCTTACGTCACAGCAGTCTTGTTGCAAATTGCCCAGGCTGTTGCTGGACAAGATCAGCTTTTTGACACACTGGAAACTATCCTGAACCTGCTTCCAATTTTTGTCGGAGTGGAGTCCTGTGTTATTTATCTGCTCGATGATGAGGGCCTTGAATACTTACCGAATGCAGTTTTTACTGGCTCTCACGAACTGGATGAAATGGTTCTCCAAACCACCCATCTGCGCGGTCAATATCCCATCCTTGATACCGTCAGTAATCATGGCGTGATGGCTGCCGCTCCCCAAATCGACACAACGACAACGCCATTGGATTGGAGTCTCCTCTCCCCCCTCTCCCCTGGAATCATCCCAACCATTGAAGAAACCAGCCAAAACAGCTGGATCATTGGTTTTCCAATTTCGGTCAAAGGACAATTGTTTGGCGTGCTTCTCACAAAACATGCTGGCTCCGCCAATACATTCCAGGAACGCCGGCTGGAATTAATCAACGGAATTGCCCAACAAATTGCATTGGCAATCCAAAATGATCGGTTGAAACAGGAAATGGTGAACCAGGAACGCCTGGAAAGGGAAATCCAGGTTGCCCGGCAGATCCAACAAACCTTCCTTCCGAACCGACTGCCAAAAGTTAAGGGATGGGAGATTGATACCCGGTGGCAAACCGCCCGTCAGGTGGGTGGGGATTTCTACGACATCATTCGCCTGCCGAAAGGTAAACTGGGCTTGGTCATTGCTGATGTATCTGACAAAGGACTGCCCGCTGCACTCTACATGACTGTTGCCAGGACTCTCATTCGCTCCATGTTGAATGTGCAATCTCCTGCACGTGTTTTGGAAAAAGTAAACAAATTGTTACTGGTGGATTCCCCCAATGGACTGTTTGTTACCGCAGTTTATGCAATCCTGGACCTGGAAAAGAAAGAGTTAATCTACACTAACGCTGGACATAACCGACCACTCATATACCGGAGCGATACAAATGAATTGGAGAGCCTTCCACTTGGGGGTATGGCACTTGGTGTGATGGAGAGTAGCAAATATCAAGAACATGCCATTCAAATTCATCCAGAGGACATACTGCTGTTATATACAGACGGGTTGCCAGACACGCTGTCACCAGAAGGGTTGTCATTTGGAGAGGAACGAATCGGTCAATCGTTATTGCAAACCCGGTCTGGTTCGGTAAAAGAGCTTCTGCAAAACTTTGACGCCATATTGAAAGAATTTCGTCAAGATGCCCCACCCAGCGATGATTTAACAATGGTTGCTATCCGCTGTCTGCGTGAGGCATAAACCTTGCAACAAATTGGATATGGCGCTAAAAAATTAATCACCAAAGAATAACGCCCACCAAACCTCCCATGGTTCCACAGACGGGATCGTGGGGGTTGGAACAAAAACAGGTGCCTGCGTAACTCCTGGTGGCGGAAGCGGAATAACCAATTGATCCCCCGGTTGTACATAATGACCTTTTTCTCTTGCCCAAAGATCGACCGCAGCTTCCGATGTGGCAAACGCAATTTGCGTATGCATCATGGTGGCTGTTGCACGCAGGTTGGAAACCTGGGTTCCCATCTGATTGCGCTCACTACTCAAACGATTATTGATAACAATCCGGTTGTTCAGATCGATCATCAAAAGGAAGAGAACGATCAATCCAGCAATCATGACAAGTCGTTTTTTATCCACCACCAGACGCTTCATATGCATATCTTACCTCAATTGGAACCAGGTTACAAGCCAATCCATCCCGATATTTTTATGCAATGGATATGAATGGTTATGTTGCACATTTTGTACCTGTTGGGAAATGAAAATCCCCCGGTTTTCCCGGGGGATATGGTGCCGAAGGAGGGATTTGAACCCTCACGAGCGTTACGCCCACTACGCCCTGAACGTAGCGCGTCTGCCAATTCCGCCACTTCGGCATGGAACGAAATGAATTTTACCGGATATTCTGCATTTGTCAACCTTTGCAAACCTTATTCCATCCATCCATTTGTCCATGCTATAATCAAACCTGTGGACCATTGCCTATGAACATTCCCATTCAACAGATTTTTAATATTCTCATCACATCACCTGGCAATTTGATTTATCATCTAGTCTTGGCATTCACAATCATGTCTGGATTGCAATCTGCGCTTCTCAATTCGGACATTCAGCAACCATCCATTCGAAGGATGATTCTCGGTTTTTCAATACTCCTGCTGGGTCAAATCATCCTTTTTGTCATGAGCGGGCTATCAGCTCAAGGGTTGGCGAATCCAAGAATATTGCTTCCGCCCCTTGATCGAAGTTTTGTTTCATTGATTTCACTCTGGTTGGTTTGGATCTGGTGTTTCCCAAATCCAAACCGTACTATTGATGCAATCCACATCCTGCTAAACGCCGCAATCATTCTCGGTGCGATTTTTTCCATTTCCTTATGGACAGGTTCCGCGGAAATCCTCAAATTCAATCAAACGTGGTTGGATACTGCCTGGAATATCGCCAGTACCATCATTCTCTTTGCAGGAATTGGCGTTTTACTGGTCAAACGCCCGGACATATGGGGGATTGGAGTGGTGGTTTTAACAATTTTGCTTGTTGGCATTGTCATCAACCTTGTATTTCCGCAATTGGATGCTGATTTCTCCGGTGCGATTCGTTTGGCGCAAATCTGCGCATTTCCATTATTGCCAACACTGGCACGCAGGATTGGTACTCCACACAAAGCAATTCTTGCCGTCCCACAATCCAAATTACAGGAACAAGCATCCAACCCCTCATCTGGCAGAGATGGATATAATACCCGCACCTTGCAGGCATGGATGGAAGT
>JAGVUS010000157.1 GCA_019136175.1 Chloroflexota bacterium
CGGGTTACGCAATTCGCTCAATGGGTGACGCGAAAGAATACCCTGCACGGAGTTGGGCTTCGTGGCGGGCATTCCACAATGACGAACCAGATGAAAACTACGATGGCGATTATTTATGGTATGCGAATCTTCAATCCGCGCCATTATACCGCCGAGACCTGGATGTTATTGCTGTTGCGTCCGATGAAAGTATTGCCTCGTTTTGCACGATCTTTTACGATGATTACACTCGTAGTGCGGTAACTGTTTTGGTTGGTACTGCAGCTGAACATTGGCGACGCGGGCTCGGTAAAGCAGTCATCACCGAAGGGTTACGAAGACTTAAAGATATGGGCTGCACACTCGTCTTTTCCACCGCCCACGAAGAACCTGCTGATTTCTTGTATCGTTCCGTTATGCAGGACATGAAAGTAACACGGTGGTGTCTTTTTTCAGTCAATGAGTCTTACGCAACAAAAAACGCCCAACAAAGCGTGCAGTGGGCGTGTGGGACTGCCGCTTTGCAGCGTGCGGCACCTATGGCGAGCATTTCACGAAGCGTGGCTTCAAGTTTTTCTTGCTCCCAAGCATTGTTCACGCCCGCCCACACGCAGGTAACGCAAGCCGTTGGATTGCTTGTGAATCTAGAAGGACAATAAAGAATGTATAAAGCAAAAGAATTCCCTGGAACATTACAGCACCAAAGAATTCTCCGGGTCATCACATCCTGTTATGAAAATGATCCACGCATATCAGCCATTATCGTTTTTGGTTCCTTGGGCCGTGGTACTTGGGATTGTTATTCCGATCTTGATTTGGACGTGGTGGTGGCAGATGGCATCATGGTTGATGTCGAGGCAGAACTACTCCACCTGGGCAATGCGCTTGCAGCGGTTGACGAACAAATCGCCCTGCTTATCCCCGACGATGATAATGCGGATGTTGTTTTTAAGTCATTAATGGAGTTGTCCATTCGCTACCATCCCCTTGCTGACACCAGTCCCAATATCGTCGACAGCATGCTGCTTTTACTGGGGAGAATTGATCTCGCTGCCATTGAAACCGCAGGCTTAGCCAACCGAAAGTTGGATAATGAACCCCTTGGCAGAGAACTTGACCGGTGTGTTCGCTATGCTCTCGAAGTAGATGGCGCCTTGCATCGAGGATATCTATGGTCAGCAATTGAGCTTTTACATTACATGCGCCATTGTATTATGAAGCTGTTTACCTACAGTCATAATGGAAAGCGGCCTTATCAATTCTTCCAGAAAGAAGCGGATCAGAAGATGCAAGTCCGGCTGGGTGGCACATTACCGCAATATAATCTCAAGACTGCGCAGGAGTCTCTTTCACAATTCATCGATATCTTGACAAAGGACCTCGATCAGCTAACCGGTGGTCAGGTCCAATTAACCGAGGCACATGCAGAATTGCTCACTGCAATTCGCTCTCGACAGAATGACCTTGAGTTCTAATGGTGCCGACAAAGTATGCACCTGGAAAGAGTTCGTGCAGTCCTGGTTGCATTAACGGGGATAGGTTTGAACGGCTGCTGTAACAGGTAATCCATAATTCGCGGTTGATTGATCAAGTGCCTTCCGGTTATGGGATGCGCCTTGGGTGGTTTGCTGGGAAGATTTGTTTTCCTGTTCCATAGAATTTGTGCTTTTCATGAATCCCAATCCCATGCTGGTGGAAAGCCCATCAAAGTTTTGGACGGTGAGATTGAATGAATGGTTTGTTGGCTGCAAAAGAGTTATACTGTCATTAACAATACCGTTCAGGAGTTAAAAGATTCCACAAACCCGCGTGGGAGGGCGAAATGAAAAACAAAAATAGTGTCACAATCATCCGCGTTGTGGTCATGTTGCTGCTGGTCCTGGTGGTCATCCCCCTGCTGCCCATCCTCATCTCCGGGCGGTGGAACTGGTGGGAAGCCTGGGTGATGCTGGCTGTATTCGTTCTGTCCTTTATCCTCAGCCGTGCGCTGGCGGTTCGGAAGAGCCCGGATATCCTTAAGGAGCGCGCCAATTACAACCAGCATGAAAATACCCAGCCATGGGATAAATGGCTCTCGCCACTGGTAGCCTTTGGCAGCGTTTTTATTCTGCTGGTTGCCGGTCTGGATGCCCTGTATCACTGGTCGGCGGGCTTCCCGCTGGCGGTTGAGATTGCCGGGCTGGTGTTGATTGCAGGCGGATACATCCTTGGTTCTTATGCGTTTATTGAGAATGCCTACTTCTCCGGGACAGTGCGCATCCAGGATGAGCGCGGCCACAGGGTGGTATCCAGTGGTCCTTATGGCTGGATGCGTCACCCGGGCTATTTGGGCAGCCTGGTTGCCAGCCTGGGCATGCCCCTGCTGCTTGATTCGATCTGGGCATTCATCCCGGTGGTGATTTTTGGTGCATTTTTTATCATCCGCACCCGCCTGGAAGACAACTTCCTGCAGGAAAATCTGCCGGGGTACCGCGAGTATGCCCAAAAGGTGCGTTACCGGCTCCTGCCCGGGATCTGGTAAGACCGTTTTCCGACTTTCCTGGTTGGGGCGTTTGCCCTCCGGAGGAGCGATCAGAAATCCATTGGCAGGTAAATCACTCGGGGTTCTCCGTTTTTGTCAATTCGAGCATACAGGTAAATAATTTGCGCCCCATTGGGCGAAGTGAACACTTTTCCATCGGTGCCTTCCAATTGCACCAGGTAGACCATGTCATCCCAGTCGTGACCCATCACCAATAGTCGCTCAATCGGTCGGCAAAAGATAGTTTCATTTTTGCAAAGCTGTTCGAAGCTTGCTGCCAGATTATCGGGGTCGATCCCCATTTCGGTGAATAATTCTGCTTCCCGTTCATCATATTCAAATAGTGCTGCAGCGGTGGAGTAATCTCCCTGGGAAAGAGCAGTTTGAAACTCTCGAACAATATTCAGACCTTCCCGAAGTGACTCGTCGGGCAATTCCCAGATCTGCGGTACCCCACCGTCAGAGATCATCATGCGATTGCCATCGCGATTGAAATCAACCAATCCCTCTCTGGAATACGAAACCATGGTATCCAATTTTGTCCAGGTTGTTGTATCAAAGAGTGCACCAATGGTGGAATAATCGTCCTGTTGCTCCAGGCTGCCCATGCCGGGAATAATCAGCAGGTCACCAGCCGGGTTGAAATGGATGGAGTATCCAGAGTATTCGAGATTCAGCAATGCCAGTTCTTCTCCGGTATCCACATCCCAAACCGACGCCGAGTCTCTCTCCTGGTTTAGAATGGCAAGAAACCGACCATCTGGTGAAATGGCGGCATAATGGATTTTATCGGTTTCAATATGACGCACCTTGCTCCATCCAGCTGTATTATAGATATTCACACCTATTCTGCCGGATGAAAATGTGATCAATCGGGAGCCATTAGCAGAAAAAGAGATGAATTTGGAGGTCCCATTCAGGTTTGCTGGGGTTTGAAAGATAAGGTTTCCGGAGGCGTCCCATGCATACAGGGTGTCACGGATCAAAGCCGCATAACTTTGTCCATCCCATGCTGCGTCCACATCTGGATAGGAAGTGCTTCCCGATTCAGGAATGCTGACGAGTAATTGGATGGATTTGTTGGTGGGTATATCCCAAAGGAATACCTTGTGTTCAGCTGTTGAAAACAACAGGCGGCTGCTGTCTGCTGAAAATGCAGTATATCCGGGCCAGTTCCCGCCAAGGGGGATATCCGCCTTCAACTCACCGGAATTGGTGTCCAGGACAATTAAAAAACCACTCTGCCTGGTTTCGCAATCCCCAAAATTTGTCATAGATCCCCAGCAGCCCGAGATGGCAACAGAATTTCCATCCGGGCTGAGAGCCGTGGAAATGACGGTATAACTTCGTTCCGCGGCGTAGGCAAGCAACCCTGGAAAATAATTCCTGGTCAACGCAAATTGGCGGTATCCAGCCCGATTAAATACGGCTGGGGTTGGTTTGGAAATTGGGGCGGTGGTGGGAATGGCTGTTGGAATAATGGTCGGGGAAAGCCTGGTTGTTTCTGTAACCTGTAACTGGATGGTTGGAGACCGGGAGATTGGTTCCTCCATCGTGACTTCAATTGTTTCGGTGGATGGATTTTCGTTGGTCGGTGTGAACGGAGGGGGAGGAACCGATGTGCAGGACGTCAAGAGTACAACGAACACAAGGAAAACGGCAAAGTTTTTTCTCATGGCACGATCCTTTATTGTAAAGTTAATAAATATGATAAATATTATACGATATTAAAGATGCTCATTGTCAAGGATTGCCATCTATTTAATAATTTTGAGGGTGATCGTATCATTTTGTCTCCCGGGAGTATGCAGACCTGTCAAGGGGGCGGGGGAAAACCTTCTATATGCCCGGGTTGCTTATTGAAAACCTGTAAAAGGTCACTATAATAATAATGATTTATAAATAAGATATATATCATCAAAATAATATATTTATCTTTTGTTTTAGGAGGAAAAACATGAACGTTCAATCCAAGGTGTTTATTGTAACGGGGGGCGGAAATGGAATTGGCAGGGAACTGGTACTGCTGCTGCTGAAGAAAGGCGCCCGGGTGGCGGCTGTGGATATCAGTGAGAAAGCCTTGCAGGAAACTTTTGATATGGCGGGCAGCCACAAGGATCGCCTCTCCATCCATGTTGTGAACATTGCTGACCGTGCTGCTGTTGAAGCCCTGCCGGACGCGGTGCTTGCCGCCCACAAGGCTGTGGACGGCTTGATCAACTGTGCCGGAATCATTCAAAAATTTGTCCGGTTTAACGACCTGCCCTATTCAGAAATTGACCGGGTGATTAATGTCAATCTCTATGGCACGCTCTTCATGACGAAAACCTTCCTGCCTCACCTGTTAAAACGATCGGAAGGTATCATCGTCAATGTTTCCAGTATGGGCGGCTTTTTACCCGTGCCTGGTCAAACGATTTATGGTTCTTCCAAGGCGGCGGTCAAGTTGTTCACGGAAGGGTTGAATTCAGAACTGACCGGTACGAATGTGCACGTCATGGGGGTTTTCCCCGGGGCAATAGGCACCAATATTGCCGCCAATTCCGGTGTTGGACCCTTGGTCAGCGATCCCTCCAAGGTGCAGAAAGGGATGAAAATGTCCACGCCCCAGTTTGCGGCGGAGGAAATTATCAAAGGAATTGAGGGGAACAAGTACCGGGTTTTGGTTGGAAGCGATGCAAAATTGATGGATTTCCTGTCCCGCATGGTGCCAAAACAGGCGGCAAAATTTATCTACAAATCGATGGGGCATTTGTTGGATTAGTTGTATCCATCCCATCCCCGCCCTCTGCTTTGCGCTGACGACTTCACCTGCAATGGAGCGCAGACCAGGGGGCTTTTGTATTTCCAGATATAATCAAACTGCCGGATGGTTGTCCCTGCCTGTATCAAATCATCTGCTCTTGAAAACATCATCCGGAAATTGTGCCAGGCAATGTATGTGGAGGAATCCATGAAAACGCTGAACCAGTACATGGATGAATATAAACAACAAATGGAAAAGGGGATGATCCCCAAAGCATACCATGGATTGATGGAATATATCCTGTCCTTGCGGACGCACTTCAAAACGAAATATCCCGAATTTTACGTGTCCGGGGGCATCTATTTTGGATACATGGACATGACGTATTTTGCCATTGTTCCGGAATCCTTGAAGCACCGCAATTTGAAAATTGCGATTGTGTTTATTCACGAAACATGCCGGTTTGAAGCCTGGCTGGCGGGATCCAACAAGCAGGTGCAGAAGCGGTATTGGGACTTGTTCAAGCGCAGCGGCTGGAATCAATACCGGCTGGTGCCTTCCATTGCGGGTGCCGATTCAATCCTTGAACATTCCCTGGCGGACACCCCCAATTTTGATCACCTTGATGCCCTGACAGATCAAATCGAACGGGAAACCATGAAATTGATCGCCGATGTGGAAACCTTCCTGACCCGTCATGGGATGGAGTAGACCCGTTGGCGGGATGAAAGATATTCTGATCAACAAAGAGGAGAGAATGAATGTTGCATGAATCCATGGATGCCGGTTTGCAGAAATTAATCGATGGAAATCGCCGTTTTGTCTCTGGACACTTGACAAGCCCACACCAATCGATTGAACGCCGCCAGGATATCATTACCCGGCAGGAGCCCTTTGCCATTATTTTGGGTTGTTCCGATTCACGGGTGCCCCCGGAGTTGATTTTTGATCAGGGATTGGGGGACCTGTTTGTCATTCGAGTGGCGGGGAACATCCTGGATGAGGCTGTGCTGGGAAGCCTGGAATATGCTGTGACTCATTTGCGGGTTCCATTGCTGGTGGTGCTGGGACATTGTGAATGCGGCGCGGTGAAGGCGACAATTGAAGCCCTTGAATTGCATGAACACGCGGAGGGTCATCTCGGGTATATTGTTGACACCATCCAACCACACCATCCAACCAGCAGTGGATGATGCGGAGCACCTGGAAGGGGACCTGATCGATTGCGCCATCCATGCAAATGTGGACCGGATTATTCAGCACCTGATGCAAAGCGAGCCGGTGATCTCCTCTGCAATGAACGAGGGGAAGCTGCATATTGTTGCCGGGTTTTACGATTTGAAAACCGGGCTGGTTGAGTTCTCCTCTCCATAATTTCTGGTAATTCAACAAATGATCTTGTGGTGAATGACGGTTTGGCGTGGTGTTGGAGAATGTTGGAAATCCCTAAATATAATAGTGATTGAGATCAAAGAACAGGTAAATCCAACCCGGACCTGTGCGTACCACTGGAAGCACGATCCCTGGTTGCGTTGAAAGGAGAAAGGAATGGCATTTTCAATTCTGTTGGGATATGCAACCCGGTATGGTTCCACCAAGGAAGCCGCCGATGTGGTTGCTGCAACGTTGCAAGAAGCCGGTTTCCAGGTGGATCTTCAACCG
>JAGVUS010000355.1 GCA_019136175.1 Chloroflexota bacterium
TCAATCGGCTCACCGGTGTTGGTGTCGGTGATGGTACCGGTGATGCCGCAGGCAGCCCGGATGGTGACGGTCTGCATGTCGGTGATGCCCGGGTCGGTGACCGAGGTGGCAATCACGTCAAAGACTGCCTCGTCGGGGCATTCCACCTCTGGAGGGATCAGCACACTCATCGTAAAGATCGCCGATTCGCCATCCGCCACCGGTCCCACCGGGTCGGGGTCAAATGTCACTGTCCAGGTGCTGGCAGAAGAATAGGAGATGTCAAATGTGTCCGGGGCACCGGAGATATTGAGCAGGGTGAAGCCCAGCATGGCAGTGCTGCCCGGTACACCCACCGCCTCCACTGCATCCGGCAGCAAGACCACGCCCTCGCCGGTTACAGAGAAGAACTCGCTGGTTTCCGTCATGGCGTTGGTGCCGGAGCCGTCATAGCCGCCAAACGTCCAGATGCCCGGAACGCCATCCCCCAGTCCTTTTGAAGATGGCGCCATCAGAACCGCCCATGTAGGTTCCCGCCGGAACGAACACCGCCGGGGCATCGCCCACCGCTTCGGGCAGGTCCGCCATGGCGGCATCCTGCCAGCAGGCAGCCATGTTGTTGGTATCCAATACGTAGGTCTTCACCTGCGGCACCAGGGCGGCAGATTCATAAGTATCGCCGCCGATCGAATAGATCAGGTCGCCCACTGCCGTGCTGGAAATGTAGCTCATGGCAAGCGGCAGGTTGCAGCCGGTGTTGGTCCAGCGGGAACCGGCTGCTGCGGCAAAGTCATAGACCCAGGTGTCGGCATACATCGAAGCGGCATCAAACCCGCCCCAGACGTACAGCTTGCCATTGGCATAGGCTGCTGCACCCACCGAGCGGGCGGGGGCTGCCGGAAGCGGGTCGGAGGTGATTTGCTCCACGAGGTTTTCGTCGGGGTAATACACCTGGACGGCACCGGTCTGCGCTCCGCTGCTGGTGCGCCCGCTGACGATGTACAGCCCAAAGCCGTGGCCGCGCAGGTCATTCGGCACGCCAACAATCACATAGTTGGAGACCGGGACGGGCATATCCACGCCGGTATTGCCATAGGTGCGGGAGGATACGTCAAAGTAAATCACATCCCCGTAGGTGTTGTTATCCTCCGCCCGCAAGCCCAGGAAATAGACCCGATCATCGCCTGTCCAGTAGTACCCGGTAATGCGCGCCCAGCCGTTGCCTGCCACCCCGCCCCACAGGGCTGCATCAATGGAGGGACCCATCTGCCAGGCGCCCGCCCACTGCTGGGTGCCGGCGCCGGCAGGTTGTGCCTGGACGGGCAGCGCCAGCGCAGCCAGCATGCCCGCCATCACCAATACACAACACAGAGAAAACAAGCTTTTCTTCATGGCTCTTCCTTTTTGATTGTTACAAATCGGTTGAAGGAACATGGAAAAACACCGAAAGGTAAAAATGGACCGAAACACCTCCTTTCCCATTTCAGGACGGGGTGCAATGCCTGCAGCCCATGCATCCCCCGGCGGCAGGAGGGCGGCGGCAGCCTGTTCTCTTAATTTTTCATGAGGATATATTCATTATACGCGTGTTTGGCGAAAAGGCAACCAGGCACCGGGTGAGGGTATAATTTATATTCACGAACATCATCCACCCACCGGGAGACACCAGATGCCATTCACACCCTACAGCCTGATGGTTTTCGGCTGGGCGCAGATTGTGATGGACCTGCAGCCGCTGGTTGCCATTCTCACCGGCGAGGGCAAATGGCACGGCTGGACGCATACCTTCCTGGCGGCACTGGTGCTGGGGGCGGCGTCCGCCGTCACCGGCAAATACCTGTCCGAGTGGGGGCTGGCACTTTTGGCATGGGGCAGGAAGCCGCGCCTGGTCATCGGCTGGACGGTGGCATTCGTCAGCGCGTGGATTGGCACCTTCAGCCATATCCTGATTGATGGCGTACTCCACCGCGAGATGGAGCCGCTGGCACCGTTCGTGGCGGGCAATCCGCTTTTCCTGGCGCTTACCCAGGCGCAGGTGCAGAAGTTTTGCCTCATCTGCGGTGCGCTGGGAACAGTGGTGTACTTTGCTGTGCAGTTGGTGGTAATCTTGAAAAAGCAAACCCTCCGCAGGGTTGACAAAAGAAAGGATTAATAATGCCCTATTGCTTTGATCCCATTGGGGTGGTACACAGCCCGTATCATCAAACAGCGGGCATGCCAATCCAACCCACAGTCAAGTCCAGCGCTCCCGGTACAGTGGAGATATTTCCGGAGTACATTCCCGGATTGAAAGACCTGGATGGTTTTTCGCACATTATGCTGATCTACGTTTTTCACCAGGCGGGGAACGCATCCCTCCATGTGAAACCATTCCTGGATTCCGAACTGCGCGGCGTGTTTGCTACGCGCGCCCCATCCCGCCCCAACCCGATTGGAATCTCCATCGTCGAATTGTTAAAAGTGGATGTTGGCACTTTATTCATCGCAAACCTTGATATTCTTGATGGAACACCGCTTCTGGATATCAAGCCATTT
>JAGVUS010000420.1 GCA_019136175.1 Chloroflexota bacterium
GCGTCCATTATTTTCAGCATTGAATTGCCAGCTATTCACCAAGACGTTTCAACTCACCTTGCCACACTGGACGACAGCGTTAAGAATGTGCATGGATGTTTAAGGTCTGGTTTATACGGTTTCGGAGGGAAACAGGTACGCCAGCCCGATTGGGATCAGAACCGGATATAGCGGCATTAATAGCCTTACTTCAAACCAGATCGCGTAGAACATGATCACCACCAGGTAAGCCGGGATCAGCCATGCCATCTTTCGTACGAAACTGGGGGCAGCCTTAAACCCCAGAGGAATAAACAGCCAAAAAATTCCCAAAAACAGGATCCACTGCCTCAGAGCCAATAATAGATTTTGCGGCTGTATACTGATTCCAAGGCTTTCTTTCACTGTGATAATGTGAGGTGCTTCTCCCAACACAAGCCGCAAGCCCCAAAATATCAGTGCCCAGATGAGCAATAATGCCAGCCCCACCAGCCAATCTCTCCATTTTTCCTTCCGGATCATCTTGAAGGGGTTTGGCAATACCCATGGGAAAAAATAGGCAGCAGCCAGAAAAATACCCGTTTCGCGGTTGAGGGTACTGATTGCAATCAATCCTGCCAGCCAGCCGAATTTTTTATGATAAATCAAGTGTAATCCCAAGGCAATTGTTGCAGGTTCCAGCAGGCTCCAGGGTTGATAATAATGATCCCGAAACCCGACCAGCATACTTACAGCCGCAATCAAAGCACCGATTAAACTTGCACTCTGGCTGAACCAATTCCGTAGATAATAAAACAAGGCAGTCAGGCTGGCAAAAATTGCCAATGTGTCATAAATTGCGTAAGCCAGTTTGAATGTATCTCCGGGCTTGATTAGCTTTAATATGGCTTCAAGACCATGCGTAAGATAGGGCACCAGTACCCGGTACCGGTAGGGCGATTCAGCATTCCCATCCAGTATGCTTTGCTGGAGTTGACGGCGGGCTTCCACCGTGGGAATTTCGATGTGCTGCACATACTGGTAGGCAATCACCAAGGATATGGACAGCAGCATTGCCACAATTAACCACGGACGCCAGTCAGTTTTTCTATTCATGGTTGGGATAATCCGCTGTTTTATAAGAGAGGATCGTCAGACCAGTGGGATTTGTTTTCCGATTTTGCGCAACTGCATCAAGGAAATCTGCTGAACAAAGGTCCAGTTTTGCGACATAAAACTGATCAATCCCTGTCTCTTTGGCGTGCTCCGCCCAACGATTTAACCCTGAACGGGTTGTGCTTACAAATTGTTGTTCCCAGTATAAATTGGGCAGGAGATACACGATATCGCACCATGCTGTGACAACCGGTCGATCGCTGAATTCCCGGAAGGCAGATTCACTTTGTTGATAATATTCCTGAATAGTGCGGACAGTGAGCGCACCACGAACCTGGAATCCCAAACCGATGAAAATTGCAAATAGATACAAAACGATGATGATGGTTTTTCTCGTTTTCGAGAATTGATCCCAGATCGAATGTAAACCCACCAAACCGGCAACAACCAGGATTGGATAAAAGGATAAAAGATACCTTGGTCCCCATTGCAGCCCTCCAGCCCCCACCCAGGACTTGTAAAGATATCCCAACATGGTTAACACCAGACCAGCAGCCAACATGCCCGGCAGTTGCGAGGATTGCCAGTTTTCCCGGCGAATGAACAACCAGATAGAAAACAGGATGCAGGGTCCGGCAGTTATCAATCCCTGGAGTGAACGGTAGCCCGATGGATTGACCAGGATCCAAACGGGAGTGATCAATGTCAGGGTGGCTCCAATGATTCCAATCCAATGCATGGGCTTGAAAATTGTACCAATCACAAAAATGAGAAAGCCCAGTGTGCCAACTACAACAAGCACATCAGGAATACTGAGTGTCCATACTGCCGGTGGATTATAGAGGAAATATGCAAGGAATTTACTTCCGTATGCTTCCGAGACCTGGAAGGATTTACCGGCTGTAACTGAAGCCAGAACCGGGGTAAATGCTGAACCGGTTATTTGGGCATGGACAAAGATCAGTGGTGCCAGAACAACCAATGTGCTGAAACCAAAACGGAGCCCATTGCGCCAATTTTTGATGAGAAGAACAACCCCAAAACCAGCCAGTAGCAGGATGACTTCCACCCGGAAAAAAACCGCCAGGGCAGCACTGATCCCGGCAAAGTAATACCAGCGTTGATCATTTGTGTACTGACCGCGCAGTAAAAAATAGGTGGCTGCCATTGCACCGCAGGTAGTCAGGGTGTGCTCCCAGAACATGGTGCTGTAAAAGGCGATCGGGGTGGCTAAACCAGTGACCAGCAGGACAAGGATTTTGAGAGAAGGTTGGTTGGGAATCATCAATCCGAAGGTGATTGCAGCAAGGTATGCTGTGGCAACTCCACAAATGGCTGGGATGATGTATAAACCCAGCCAGCCGATGATCTGATAGAAAATCCCTGCCAATAATGGAAAGCCAGCCTGCCACCACATGGTCACCTGGTTGCCACGGTGGTTGACATAGAAAGAAGGATAAAATTCACCATTGGGGTCAAGGGCACGGGCAGGATAATCTAATGGAGATGCTGGATTCCCTGAGCGGATTGTATTTTGAATGTATATGAACTTCCCGCCTTCATCCACTGTCCAGAAAACAGATTGCGGACGGGCGGCAATCCATCCCATATAAAGGAAAAACAAAAAAATACTCAACCAAAGCAAGGTGCTGTTATTTGAAAATTTGGTTTTATCGAGGTGACGATTCATCGGATTATGGATTGGTTGATTGAATGGCTTTCAGAAAAGCATCATTGGATGCCTGCCAGGTATGTTGCAGAGCAAATTCGCGGGCGTGTTCTCCCAGTTCCTGCCTGAGGGTTGGATTATCCAGTAATGGTAATATTTTCTGTACAGCCTCGTCAAGCCTTGCAAGTGGGTAGGTTAATCCGCGGGTTTGTTCTCCCGCCAATTCAGCAAGCGAACCACCGTCTGGAACAACTACAGGACACGCGCGTCCCATGGCTTCCAAAATGCTCATTCCGAACGATTCAATTCGTGAAGTTGACACAACACAACCTCCCGAATTTCGAATTTCATCCAACATGGCAGGCATGTGTTCCGGATCCAGGCTTGGATACCAACGCATCTGCTGGAGCAGATTATTTTTGACCATTTGAATCCAGAGCGCGTTTTGTTCTTCCATTGGAGAATATAAACCGCCGATCAACCGAAATTCAACATCCTGCCGTTTGGAGGAGATTCTTGCAGCAATCTCGATGAATGAACGCCAGTTTTTCAAGTTGTCCAATCGCCCAACCCATGCAATGATCGGTTGATTTGCTTTGCCAATCGAAGGTTCGAGTGGAGAAAAATATCTCTCATCCAGGGGGTCCGGCACAATATCCATGGCGATATCAGGTCGGTTGATAATTTCCCGGACGAATTGGGCTTGAAATTTGGATGGTACGATGAAATGGTTGACTTGTTGGATAAATTTTTGATTTCTTAATGGACGAAGTGCTTGTGGATAGGTTGTATGGATTTCATAAAAAACGTTGATATTCGGCAGCAGCTTTCGTGCGGCACTGACAATCGATGGCGTATCCAATGACACCAGGATGTCAGGCTGGAAATTCAGCAAGGCGTCCATCTTCTGAATTGGGGATGCTGGGATGATGATTGAATCTTCCATGCCTTTAAAGAGCAGTCTTCCGCCAGCATCTTGCATAAACATGGCGCGGACCTGGTAATCTGATTTCATCAATGCGCGGAGGCGGGTTGCAAGAATAACTTCAACACCTCCCAAACCCAGATATTCATAATAGAATAAAATTTTTGTCATTTTGTCACTTCAACTGTTTCAGATAAATTGAGAAGACATTCCGCCCGGTATGTCCAAGTATTTTTTTCCAGGAACGCAGAGATGATTTGCTGGTCGGGTTGGGTTTCGGCTGCCTGGAGAATTTGCTTTTCAAATTCCTCCATGGATTCCACATTGTGAACAAAGGGCATCTGGCTCAGGTGGGGCATACCACATGTGACAACTGGCAGGTGCAACTCCAGGTACTCATAGACCTTGATTGGATTGACCCCCCGCGACAACCGGGAGGTTTTGAATGGAATCATTGCAACATCCCAGTTGGCAGCAAAATGCGGAAGATCATCGTGGGCAATTTTCCCTAATAAAAGAATGTTATCGGGCAGGGTCAGTTTGGCATCATATCCATAGCCAATGACATGGAATATCCATTCGGGATGACGACGAGCAACTCCCACAAGCAAATCCCAGTCGAACCATGAGGATGTCAGGTGTCCAAAATACCCAATGGTAATTCTTCCCCTCGGCAGATCGCGTGGTGTGCTGCTGATGGGTAAACTTCCAGCTTCAAATGCATTCTGAATCAGGTGAACCTTCCGTCCGCTCATCACCTCTGCGTGTTCCACCAGGGCTTCGGAGGTGGCTGAAACATGTTGGCTGGCGTGGTGAATATATGCATCAACATGGTCAAAGTACCAGTCTGCTTGCCCCACTTTTTTGAATTCACGCCAATCGTCGATGATTTCATAGACTGTGCTCCAGCCATGACATTGGAATAAATGGATCAGGCGGATTAATGCGGGATGGGGAAACTCCATTAAGAACAGCTTTTGCCCCTGGAGTGGTCGAATCGTGTTTAAGAATTGTTCCGGAAATGCCCAAAGTTGATCGATGGGGAATTGATAAACCATGGGAAAATTGGGATCCTGGGTTGCTTTGTCCTGTCCGCCAAAACGGAAATACGTAAAGATTACGGGGATCCCCATTTGGTTAAAAGCACGTGTCAACCAGGTTGCGCGTTGTCCTTCAGATTTTGTGAACAACACACCAGAAAAAATGACAACACAACCTGGCGCGGCTTGTTGATTGATCACAAAATCGGCAAGTTCAGTAAAAGCAATCTCATCTTTTGTTAAGTGATTCCACCATTCTGGAAGAATGGTTTCCTGTAAACTTCCCTTTCCTTGCCGATGAGGCGATATTTCCTTCTCCAATTTCCCCAACGTGCTCGTTGAATCCTTTTCTTCCCAGATTGGGTTGAGTGAACTATCGTAATCAGCATTCAGTGCAAGGAAGTATTCAAACCAGGGGCAGTACCAGCGCGCCAGCCCGCGCTTTTGCAACAATGCCCAGTCGTCTGTGGGCTCATAGAGGATAGACCATCCCATTTGGCGCGCCATGGAAAGCACCCGGAAGAGGGATGGGTGGGGAAAATCAATCAGGATTCTTCGTTTGCCTGTCCGGGGTGCATGGGGAGTATAGAAAATCCGGTCTGGATGTGCCCATAATCGGTCGAGGGGCAATTGAAAACCCTCATTGGTTTCGCCCTCTTTTTGAGAATCACGGCTCGAAAATCGATAATATACATGGATCAGGGACGCACCCTGGTTTTGGATTGCCTGCCCGATTCGAGCAGAATGAGAATTTGGTGATTGCTGGGGAGATGAACTTGTTATGTAGATAACATGTTCCTGGCGATCTTTATGTTTCTCCCAATAAGCATCCAGTTGATCATACACATATGGGCTCTTCAGCTTACTCCACCAACCCGGCATGATCATGCTTCTACGGCGAAACCCGGGTGTCCTTCCGGAACGCTGCAGGTAGGTGTCTGTCACCAGGGTCATTTGGGGTGAAACCAGGTTCCAATAAATGATGTCTTTCAGTGATGATAAACGCCACATGTTCTCGGGAAGATAATAAAAGGCTTTGCGCAGAAAAAGGCGAATCCGGTAATAAGCCTCTTCCCGGGATGAACCTTGTGGGATAACCGCCAGCCGGATGGGGTGGATAAATTTTACAAGATGAGAATGTAACGAGGCGATAATTGTTTTAATATTTGCATGCCCGGTGTTTACGGGCTCCTGGTATATCAATATGTGATCTGATAACCCTGATTGTAAATTTACGGCTCCCAGGTTTGTTTGTTGTTCCATTAAAGCGAGATTGACGGGCTGATTTTCAATCAGTTCGTGCATTCCCGTAAAAACAAGAGGGGCACATGGCATTTGGTGAATTGCTTCCGAAAGAAGTACTTTGATGAATGGGTGAACAGTTTGAGAATCGGCTGGAATAATTGCCCACACCTGGTCAATACCTTCCCAGATGTTC
>JAGVUS010000088.1 GCA_019136175.1 Chloroflexota bacterium
CACATCGCAGGCTTCCAAGCCGGTCACGGTGCCGTTGAAGATACCGTAATCACCCGGAGCCATCAGGTGCAGCGTGACGGGAATGTTGGCATAGGTGTAGGGAGTGTCGTGTTTGACCTTGAGTTCAGCCAGGTAGTCGCCGGGTTGACCCAGTCCGGCTCCTGTCGGGTCAAAGGTCACATCCACCACCAGGTCATCCATCGCCGGGACCGTTCCACTGACCGGGTCTTCGCTCAGCCACGGAACATCCGCTCCGCCGCCCGTTTCAAAGGCAAGGCAGTCGGTTTCCGCACCGCCGGGGAAGCCACCCACCAGGGCGCTGGCACCGGTTGTCATATCGATGACGCGCAATTCACCGGAGCCGGTGTAAGCTGCCCAGTAGAGAATGCCGGTCTCTTCTTCATAGTCCATGCCCTGGGCGTAGTTGGCGGAAGCTCCCAATGAGCCAATGTCCACAACCGCCAGGGTGGCAGGATCCACGCTGAAGAGGTGGTCGGTGATCAGGTCCACGATGTAGATCAGATCGTTGTCCGTGTTGTACGCCAGGTCAATACCGCAGGCGATCGGTCCAAGTGCACCCAGGTTGGTGGTGGCGCCGGTTTCGGGATCCACCGTCACCAGGTTGGAGGACGAGCAGGAGGTCGTGAGACCATAGAGCATGCCATCGGGCGTGCCCGTCAGACCGGAGAAGGTCTGTCCCGCAGGCGGGGTGGTGGGACCAATCAGCGTGTAGACTGCCGTGGCAGTATCCACTGCATAGAGGTTATTGTTGCCATAATCCGCCACATACAGGGTGGAGAAATCACCGCCGGTGAAGTCGCCCGCAAAGAACTGGGTGCCGCCCACCGAGCCAACAATATCCCAGTAGCCGGGAACCGTTGTATCGGGGATGTGAACCAGGTTCTCGCCGGGGTAGATGTCAATCGCGGTTGCCGGTTCGCCTGCCAGCAGGTTACGCAATGCACCTGCGGCGCTCAACGGCATCGGCTTGGCATCCGGGGCGGGTCCCATGGAGACTGGGCGGGTATCCTCGGGCAATGTGCCGGTAAAGGCGGGGATGGAAAGCGGAGGTACAAAGCCATCATCCTTCTCAGCAATCTCAATGATTGCATCCGCGCCGCCCAGGTTGGAGATGGTCAGGGTTTCGGTGAGTGGAGCATCGCCCATCATCATGGTGACTTCCAGGAATTCAGGGTCAAACTCCAGCCAGCCCGCTCCCAGGTAGAAGTCCTGCTGGGTGATGGCATTCATCATCACTTCCACGGTCTCCGTATCATCCATGTATTTGTCCATGGAGGCGGTGAAGTCGTGGAATTCTGATGTGATCGCCATGCCTTCGATGCGGAAAGCGATATCTTGCTGCGTGGGTCCAATCACTGTCCAAGGCTGCCAGGCATTGCCATAGCCAAAGCCGCCGCCCGGGTTGATGAATTGACCGACATAACCATTGGTCGTATCCGCCGGCTGGCGCCCAAATTGCCCATAGGAACCAAAGGACATGGTCGGGTAGTAGACCAGCCAGTAGTGTCCCGGAGGCAGGTTAATCGGAGCAGCCGGGGTCAGGGTGGCGTTGGAGAGATATCCTCCTGAGCCAGTGGTCAGCGTGACCTGCAGATCGGTCGGAGGAACGGAGAGCGACCAGACCGGTGCGCCGCCGCCCGGATAACCAGCCGGGATTCCAGCGTTATCGGCATAGATCTGGAAGTTCAGCGCCGTGGCATTCAGCAAGCTTGAGAAGCCATTCCAACCATCGCCAGGAATGAACAGGCTGGTGATCGTCCAGGGATCTGCTGCAACAAAGTCATCCGCCAGGAAGGACGAGAAATCTGGATAATCCGAAAATTCCTGGTTCACATAAGCAGCCGTGCTCACCGCGCTGAGCGGTTGATCCCAGAGAATGGCATTGACTGCCGGAGGAGCTGTCACGGGGGCAACTGCAACGGATCCACCCGAGGTGGTCAGAGCAGAGGTGCTGCCGCCGCCGGAAATTGCTGCCGGAACGGGAGCTGCAGCCAGTGCAGTCACCGTGGCGGGCTGGAAGATCCAGTAGAAGCCCTCGGTTTCCTCGGGGATGGCAAAGGTGGTGCCTGCCGCGCCTGTGTCGGAAACCACACCGGCACCGGTCAGTGGCTCAAGGGTGTTGTCATCATAGACATAACCGGCAACCACACCGCCGGGCACAACAACGCAGGGCGCTGCAACCACAACCTCTTCGGCAACCGAAACTGCCACATCATCAATGTACCAGCCAGCGTAGTTCACTGAGCTGTCGCTGCGGAAGTAGAAGCGGAACTGGAAGTTGCTGACTGCATAGGTTGGATCCAGTTGAATGCTCTTTGGCGACCAGGGGGAGACATCGCCGATCTTGCCGGAGACATCCGTCCAGGTTGTACCGCCATCCCTGGTCACTTCCACAGCACCCCAGTCGAAGCTGGTGCTTTCAATATCGTTCCAGTGCCAGAAGGAGATGGTGGGTGCCAGACCGGCATGTGCGCTCAGGTCAATCACCGGCGAGGTGATCCAGCCGGATTCGCTGGAGTTGTAGTTACCAGCCAGGTTGGTTGCCCAGACATTCGGAGCGGAATACGGAGCGCCAGGTCCGCTGGTCGGTGCACCCCAGGCAAAGCTGGTGGTGCCGCTGACGGTAAAGCCGCCGTTGTCCGTATCAAAGTTGCTGCTCCATACCGTGGTGGGCGGGGGTGCCGACACGCTTATGATGCCAATGTCATCAATGTACCAGCCCTCATACTGCACCGAGCTGTCGCTCTTGAAGTAAAAGCGGAACTGGAAGTTCGCCACATTGTAAGTGGGATCCAGAACAACCGTCTGCTGTTCATAGGCGGTATCGGTGACGCCGCCAACAGGTCCCCAGACAGTGGTCCAGGTGGTGCCGCCATCCTTGGTTACATCCACGCGCGCCCAGTCCCAGCTGACGCTTTCGATATCCTTCCAGTCGTACCACTGGATGACAGGGGTGGAGGTGCCAAAGCCAGTCAGATCAATGACGGGGGAAGCCATCCAGCCCAGTTCATTGGCATTGTAGTTGCCTGCCGGGTTGGTGGCAATGCCTTTGGTGCCGCTGTGACCTTCGCCAGGTCCACTGGTGAAGTCACCCCAGGCAAAGCTGGTGGTGCCGCCAGGTGTAAAGCCCTCATCGCTGCCCTCAAAGGAGTAGAAGATGTCATAGTCGGGCTGGTAACCGGGGGCAGCGCAGGCTTCGCCATCGGCCATCAGTTCGATGTCATGGGCGTACGTCGCACCGGTGGGGGTCACGGTTTCGGTCAGGACATCATAACCGGACGGGACCGCAGTGGTCACAAAGGTGTGATCGGTCTCTTCAACCAGTTCAATTTCGTAGTAACCGGTGAAAGGATCGACGTACAGGGTTTCGTCAAAGCCGGTGGCAGTGATATGGATGCTGGAGTACAGCGGGTAGCCGTGCAATCCCAGTCCTTCAACTCCGCCATCCGTCACGTAACCGGAAACCGTGGTCATACCCAGCAGGTCAATGTAGAAGTGCTGGGTGACAAGTCCACCTTCGACAATCACAATGCCCGTCACCAGGTCGGTGGTGTACCCGTACTTGGTCGCCGAGACATCATAGGTGCCTTCCGGCAGGTTCAGCAGGTAGGAGCCGTCCGCCAGGGTGGTGGTATCCACAACAATGCCGCCGCCATTATCGGCGGTTACGGTTGCACCTTCCACGGGAGCCATCGAGGTGGCATCATAGACGAAACCTGCCAGGCTTCCCGAAGAACAGACCTGGTTGCCTGCCGTCAGTACGTTCAGGTATCCATACCCAAAGGTATAGTTGCCCTCACCGTCCGCCGGGGCGCCGCAGCTGCCAGGTGGGGGTGTATCGGCAGTGTCCTGCAGCAGCTCAAAGGTGGTAGCCATATCGCCAATCAGGCTGGGGTTGCACGACCACAACAGCGCCACGGCACCCGCCGTGTGCGGGGAAGCCATGGAGGTGCCGCTGTATCCGCAATTCCAGCCGCTGCCAGGCACCGTGGAACAGATATTGCTGCCCGGCGCCGAGATGTTCGGCTTGGTATAGGGATCATCGCCAAAGGCGCTGGGACCCTTTGAGGAGAAGTCCGAGATCGTCCGGCTGCTGGTGTGGGAGGCAGTTGCAAACGATTCCTGGTAGTCGCCGGGGGAGCCCAGGCTGTTGCAGGAATAGTTGTTGCCAGCCGAGAACGCCGGGAAGATGCCGGCTGCCCGCCAGGCATTCACCTTGGCAAGGTACCAGTTGTCACCACCACCGCCGCCCCACGAGTTGTTCACCACGTTCGGGCGGTTTGCCGGGTCGCCATCGGGCGCCACAATCCAGTCCGCACAGGCGTTCAGGGAGGTGTCGGAGCAGGAGTTGGTTTCGCAGCCCTTGCAGGCAATCCACTGGGCGTTGGGTGCCATGCCCACCTGGTAGGTCAGGCTGGGATCATCATCGCCAACCATTGTGCCCATCGTGTGCGTGCCATGCCCGTTGTTATCGCAGGCGGAGCCGCCGCAGATGTTGGCGGGGTCTGCCCAGCAGGATGGATCGGATGGATCAGTTCCGCACTTGAAGGATTGATCCAGGGCGGGGTGATTCCACTGCACGCCGGTATCAACGTTCGCCACCACAATGCCGTCACCCTGGAAGCCGAAGGTTGACCAGAAGTCCGGGGCGTGTGTATCAGTGATGCCCCAGTCAAAGGCTTCGGGTTCCGGAACAGCAACATCCGCCGCCTTGAACGTCATCGGTTCAATCGTGGCGGTGCGCGGGTAGCGGATGTGCGAAACGCCAGGCAGCGCTGCAATCGCTGAAAGCGAATTGAGGTCGCCGCCGGTGACAGCAATTTCGTTTCCGGCAAAGAAGGACTGGTAGGAAACGCCGCCTGCCTTGAGAAGTTCAATTACAGGCTGCTGCGTCCGTGCGGCGGTTTCCTTGAGGGTGTTGTACACAAACCAGCCGCGTTCAGTCCAGTCTTCAATTTCATATGCTGCGCTCAGGTCGGCTTTTTCAGCCATTTCCACGACATAGTCGGACGCGCCCTTCGCTGAAATGGTGTTCAGCACGGCGGGTTCCACTTTGTCCAGACCCTGTGCAGCAGGTTTGACCATGGCGCTTGCCGGTTGGACCAGGCTGAAGACCATGCCCGCCAGCAGCACCAATGCAAACAGGGAATAGAGGGTTTTATTTCTCATGATTGTTTTCCTTTTCTCGTTGGGAACAGTGAACAGGATAACAGATGACCAATATCGACACGACAGGACATCAGGAACAATAACCACCTCCTCTCAAAATACAAGCAACAGGGAAACAAAAAGACCGGTGACAGCAACTTGCAACTTTGCAAGTAGTTATATTATAGGGATATTAATTTTGGATGTCAACAATTTTTGAGGATGCAAATCCCAAATTTGGGTGAGAATTTTCCCGTTGTCGGAAATATCATTCCCAAGTACAATGTCCATACAACCTGAACTGGAAGGGAGCAGACATGGAAGCACTCAAACAGCGCATCCTGCGGGAAGGCAGGAATCTTGGCGGGGGGATTCTCAAAGTGGATGGTTTCATTAATCACCAGGTGGACCCCCTCCTGATGGACGCCTGCGGGCAGGAATTTGCCAGCCTCTTTGCCGGTGTGGGGGCAACCCGCATCCTGACGGCGGAAATCTCCGGGATTGCCCCGGCGCTCAGCACCGCCCGCTACATGAACCTGCCGGTGGTCTATGCACGCAAATCCAAGCCGGTCACCATGCCCGACCAGGTTTACCTGACCCTGGCACCCTCCCACACCAAGGGACGGATGGTGGAGCTGATTGTCTCGCCGGAATACCTGGGCAAAGGGGAGCGCATCCTCATTATTGACGATTTCCTTGCCTCCGGGGCAACCATCCTGGGGCTGGTGCGGCTGGCGCACGCTGCCGGGGCGGAGATTGTGGGAATTGGCACATTGATCGAAAAGTCCTTTGAAGGCGGGCGTGAGGCACTGGCTTTCCTGAATGTTCCGGTCATCTCGCTGGTCACCATCGCCTCGATGGATAACAACACCATCACCTTCCTCAACCGCCCATGACCGATACGATCATCGTCCTCGATTTTGGCTCGCAGACCTCGCAGTTGATTGCCCGGCGGGTGCGCGAGGCGCAGGTGTACT
>JAGVUS010000224.1 GCA_019136175.1 Chloroflexota bacterium
TGGTCATGCGCGGTCAACTGGAAAAATTGCAAACAGAACAGGCATCCATACAACGGTATGTCACATCGTTGGAGAAAACACTGCGATTTCTAAGTGAAGGGAATCAACCTCCGAGAAGTAAACAGCGGGGAAGTGGTACACAAGTACTTGAGATGGTGATCGATGCCCAGGAAACAGAACGTCAGCGGCTTTCCAGGCAGATGCATGATGGACCGGCGCAGGCATTATCTAATTTTATTGTTCAAGCAGAGATTGCAGCCCGTTTGTTTGACATGGATCCAAACCGGGCAAAGGAAGAACTGGATTCTCTGAAATCTGCAGCAATGACGACTTTTCAGAAAGTGCGTGTATTCATTACCGAATTGCGTCCCATGATGCTGGATGATCTTGGTTTAATCCCCACCATTCGCAGGTATGTGGATACGTTCAAAGAACAGACCGGTGTGGATGTAAATCTTTCCATCCAGGGTGTGGATCGAAGGCTGGAATCTTACGTTGAGGTGATGATTTTCCGGGCATTACAGGAATTAATGTCCAATGCGGTCCGGCACAACCAAGACCTTCCCATGAAATTGCAGATCACCGTGCAATTAATCATTGACGAGCATTTGGTAAAAGTGGCTGTGGGAGACAATGGTAAAGGTTTCAACAGTGAAGCTGCAGGTAAGTCTGGCGGATTTGGCTTAAAGTTGATCCGTGAGCGGGTTGAAATGCTAGGCGGTACCATGGATATCGACTCGTCAAGTGGTCAGGGGACACGGATTTTGTTCCAAATACCAGTTGAATCATTTACAGTATCAACAGATACTGCCGGACAATCCGGCACAATGAAATAATTATCTTATTTGGAGGAAACAGATGAGCAAGACAATTGGAATATTAACAGGAGGGGGGGATGTTCCAGGATTAAATCCATGCATTAAGGCGGTTGTTATGGGGGCAATTGAGATGGGATACCGGGTGATTGGCATTCGGCGCGGTTGGGGAGGTTTACTGCACTATAACCTTGACGAGCCCTCTACTTTTGATTATTACATCCGGGAATTGAATCGGGAAGATGTCCGAACCATAGACAGGACTGGCGGCACATTTTTACATACCTCCCGAACAAATCCACAAAAAGTGGATGCGAAATCCGCGCCGGATTTTTTAAAGAACTCCAAATGGGGCAAGACAGTCGAAGGGTCCAATTTTGTAGACTATACTGAATATACACTGAAGGTACTATCCCACCTGGGTATTGATGTACTTACCCCCATTGGGGGAGATGACACCCTCAGTTTTGCTGCCCGTCTTCATCGGGAAGGGTTCCCGGTAGTTGCCATTCCCAAAACCATGGATAATGATGTTTTTGGCACCGATTACTGTATTGGTTTTTCAACAGCAGTTACCCGGTCGGTTGACTTCATCACGAATATGCGTACCTCTGTTGGGTCGCATGAGCGGATTGGGATCGTTGAATTGTTTGGGCGGAATTCCGGCGAGACCAGCCTGATCAGTGCATACCTGGCTGACGTTGACCGAGCCATCATCCCGGAAGTGCCGTTTGATGTTCATAAATTGGCAGATTATTTGGTTGAGGATAAGCGGAACAAATCATCGAATTATGCCATTATGACCATTTCCGAAGGAGCAATCATGCAAGGTGGGGACGTGATTGAATCCGGAGAGGCAGACGCTTATGGTCATCGTAAATTGGGCGGGGTTGGAGAGATATTATCGGACCAAATTAAACGAATCACTGGGCATAATATCATGTATCAGCAATTGGGATATTTAATGCGTTCCGGCGCTCCCGATTCTCTTGATCGGATGGTTGCAATGTCGTTTGGGAATCTCGCCATTCAGCTCATTTGGCGGAAAGAAACCGGGAAAATGGTGGCGCTGCATGGCGGCAAATACACAACCGTTCCCGTTGAAATGGTACTTGCGGGGCGAAAACGAGTG
The DNA here is from genome assembly GCA_019136175.1 of Chloroflexota bacterium. Classification (GTDB taxonomy): domain Bacteria; phylum Chloroflexota; class Anaerolineae; order Anaerolineales; family Anaerolineaceae; genus CALMHE01. The sequence goes on from JAGVUS010000224.1 coordinate 1,948, forward strand.
GATGTGCCGAGTTACTATGATATTGAAACTTATCGTCCAAAGGTGCGTGATTTTATGGGCGTACCAATGTTCCTGAGTTGATAATTGGAAGGAGAGCAAAATGAAAGAACAGTTATTTGAAGAATTTACCAAAATTACCGATCACAGCCTGGAAATTTCTTCGCGCGGTGTGAAAGTGGTGGATCAGGAAAAATTCCAGTCCGTTGTCCACCGATTGGCAGAGATATCTGCGTTTGAGGCGGGAGAGCGGCAAGCGATGGCGCGCTACCTTGTCCGCGCGGCTGCTGCGGATCTGGGAATTTATCCTGCGTCCATTCATGAGTTATACATGGCGAGGGGCAGGGGAGATGTACCGAATACATTTACTGTCCCGGCAATGAACCTGCGCGTTATGGCGTTTGATTGTGCCCGGGCTGTTTTTAAGGCAGCCAACGACATTAATGGAGCGGCGATCATATTTGAAATTGCTCGATCGGAGATGACGTACTCTGATCAACGACCTGCTGAATATACGACATCGATCCTGGCTGCCGCCATTGCGGAAGGGTACCGTGGCCCCGTATTTATCCAGGGGGATCATTTCCAGGTATCTGCAAAACGATATAAGGCTGATCCTGTGGCAGAAATCGAATCCTTAAAAACCTTGATTCAGGAAGCGCTTACAGCTGGATTCTTCAATATTGACGTGGACACTTCCACACTGGTTGATATTGACAAGCCAACCGTGGAAGAACAGCAGGTTTTGAATGTTGAATTATCCGCGATGCTGACGGCGTATATCCGGGACCAACAGCCAGGATCAATCGAAATTTCGATTGGCGGTGAAATTGGTGAAGTTGGTGGACATAATTCCACCGTAGAGGAATTGAAGGCTTACCTGGATGGGTTTAACAAGGAACTGAAACGGATCAATCCGAAAGCAAAAGGATTGAGTAAAATATCCATTCAAACGGGGACTTCACATGGCGGAGTTGTTCTTCCCGATGGTTCCATTGCCACAGTCAATGTTGATTTTGATACGCTTCGCAATTTAAGTCGGGTTGCCCGCAAGGACTATTGCCTCGGAGGGACGGTTCAACATGGTGCATCGACCTTACCGCAAGATGCTTTTAGCAAGTTTGTGGAATATGAAGCGATTGAAGTTCATCTTGCCACCAACTTCATGACCATGTTCTTTGACCGGATTCCAACAAACCTGCGCGAAGAGATGTACGCATACCTGCGGGAAAACTATGCCAGTGAACGAAAAGCGGACATGACTGATGAACAATTCTATTACAAAACTCGCAAGAATGTCATCGGTCCATTCAAGAAGCAATCCTGGAATTTGCCTGCAGATGTTAAATTTGTGATTGTTTCGGCATGGGAGGAACAATTCAGAAAACTGTTTGCATCATTAGGCGTTGCTGGCACCAGGACTTATGTCGACAAATACATTAAACCAGTGGTTTTGGTGCCTGATTTGAAGGATTATCTTGGAGAAGTTGCAGGGGCTGAGGACATCAGCGACCTGGCGGACTGAGTCACAAGACCAGTACGGGCGTACCTAATCGAATGGGTACGCCCGTATTTTTTAGAAAGGCATTCATGTCTCCAGTATCAGACCAGGGTGTTGATTCAACACGTTACCAGATTATTCCCCGAACCTTGATATTTGTGTTCTCCGAAGACAAGGTCTTGTTAATTAAGGGTGCACCGACAAAACGCTTATGGGCAAACCGTTATAATGGAATTGGAGGGCACCTTGAAAAAGGGGAGGATGTCATGACTGGCGCACGCAGGGAATTAAAGGAAGAAACCGGATTGAGTCCTGTTCAACTGCGGCTGTGCGGTACCGTTATGGTGGATACTGGTGAGGCGGTTGGAATTGGATTATTTGTTTTTGTGATTAACGAATGGTCAGGTCAAATACAGCAATCCAGTGAAGGCGAACTGGAATGGGTATCCATTAGAGATTTACACTCGATTCCATGCGTTGAAGATATCCCGGTCTTACTCCAGAAAATCATTGAGATGGATCGGAACGCCCCGCCGTTTGCTGCTATTTATACTTATAATGAAGAAGGCGGGCTGGAGATATCGTTCGGGTAATCGGTATTGGATGGATCGGGTTGGGTGAAAAAGACCAGGAGGGTGCTGCCATACTTCCGTTGGTCAAATTGAATTAAATTGACAAGTGGGACTTCCTCATATTCAACCGGATCTATCTGCACAATCACCCAGGCTGAATTTGCAAGCCAATCCGGATTTTGGTCCAAAAGCAGAATTGCTTTTTGCCAAAGCCGCTTATATTGCGGGGGGGCAATATATACATAATCATAATGACAGTTTGGAATTTGCTGCAGGTAGTAAAAGGCATCGGTTTGGATCACGTCGGCATGGTCTGCCAATTTGGTGGATTTTAGATTGGTTTGAATGGTTGTGATTGCTGCCCGATGCAGGTCCAAAAAGCGGACGTAAGCAGCTCCCCGGCTTAGGGCTTCAATACCAATTGCTCCAGTTCCACCAAACAAATCCAGCAAGGATGAACCGATCACATCTGCCCCAATGATATTGAACAATGCTTCCTTTACGCGGTCAGTCACTGGACGTGTGATGTCACCCGGTACTGGTTGGAGGCGGATGCCGCGGGCTGTCCCGGCAATGACGCGAGGATTAGACATTCGCTCTATTACCCCACTGCCCGGTTTTGGACCAATTCACGAATTGCCTGAATGTTGCCGTGAGGCGTTATGATGGGCAATACGCATCCTGTCCCAAGGATGAATTTTTTCCCGCCCGTTGAAGCAATGGCTTCCCGGGCTTCCACGAGGATATCAGCAGGAGTGCCAACTGCCATGGAGTTCCATTGTTGCAAGCCTCCACATAAAATACCATTAAACTGATTGGCTGCTTCATACAGGGAGGGAGTTGTTTGACGGTCGTGCCAGTTTAAAATCTGTACCGGATATTTGGCGATTTGGTCAAACATGATGTTATCGCCATGGATATGACATAAATTTAACCAGCGATTTTTGACAAAATTCAAGACTTGCAGATCATAATGTTCGCCAAATTCCCGATACTCATCAGCAGATAACAGGTTAAAGCTTGCATGTTGTATGGCATAAAATATGCCCGCAATTTCCAGGTGGCTCATCGAGTCTAAAAATGCCAGAAGGTTTTCTGTAATTATTTGTAAACCCGAGTGAACTTCCTGCGGGTATTTTCTCAAATGAACCAGGAGGGACTGATTTCCAACCAGGTGTTTTGCCTGTGCTAGTGGGCTGAAGATCGTTGGCAATACTGGTGTAGACGCTCCAAATTCCCGGGTAACCAACTGCATGCACGTCAGAAAATCACCCAAAAAACCTTGCTTTGGATGGAGCATGGGCAGCTTTGACCAGCCATCCGGGTGATTGATGATTATGTTCGTATATTCTCTTGTTCCTTCCCAGTTTCCCCGGTATTCGTCTTGAATCCCCCAATCTTTTAAGCAATAACTCGATGCGGGGGTAACCTTAATCAGGTCAAACTGGTAGAGGTTTTGAAAGTGGCTAACAGAAGCTGCCAAACGGTAAGGATCCTGGTCGTCCACTGGAAAATGGCGCCAGAAGGCATATGGTATCCGGTCTGTTTTTTGACCTTCAAGACATTGTTCAATACGGGTTCGATGGCTAATTTCAAGGGTCATTTTATTCATCCATCATTTTCAGAGGTGAGAATGGTGGTGAGGAAAAAGCTTTGACTAGAATTTCTTCATTGGATTGATCGAAAGAGCCTTCGATCCATGATGTATTTCTAAGGCGTAAAGTCATTCTGCCAACAGCCTGAATGTCCTCAATCGTCACTTCCCTCCGGTGATCTGCTGCGGCATGTGCCCTGGCTGCTTCAAAAAGGGCATGTTCTGCTCGTTGAGATTGTATTTGCAGTGTCTGGATTACATTCAAACCAGCCAGAGCAATATCGTCGGAGATCTTCACATAAGGTAAAATCTCTCGAGCTTGAATGATTTCTTTTTTTGCCAGTTCCGTTTCCTGGGCAAACTCACTGATGAATGACCGGGGATTGCTTTGATATGCCCGGACCCGGCGATAGACTTCCAACCGTTGTGTCGGATTCTCCAGTCCATTAACCAATACTCTTAATCCAAAACGATCCATGATTTGTGGACGGAGGATACCTTCCTCGGGATTCATGGAACCAATCAAAATAAACC
>JAGVUS010000250.1 GCA_019136175.1 Chloroflexota bacterium
GAAAAACCGGATGATTTGCAACCCTTCGACCGTGAAGCATTTGTGGATGGCATACTACAAAAGTAACAAGAGGAATTATGCAAGACTTGATTGATCGTCTCGACGCATGCAGGAACCTACTCCAAACACTCATGGTGCGTCTTTGACTTGCCAAAAATAAAAACCGAACTGCATGAAATACAGAATAAATCAGAAGACCCTGATCTTTGGAATGATCGGGAAAACGCCCAGCGGGTGATGAAATCACTGGCAGACCTTCGCGAAGAAGTGGAAATCTGGGACAGGCTGCAGCAAAACATCCAGGACGCCTTGGAACTGGCGGAATTTGAAGATCCCGCCCTGCGGGCAGACTTGGAGAAAATTATTGATGAGATTGAATCTGAGTTATCGCGCCGTGAATTGAGCGTGATGCTTGCCGGTCCATACGATAAGGGAAACGCCATCCTGACCATAAACTCGGGGGCGGGTGGAGTTGATTCCCAGGACTGGGCAATGATGCTGGAACGAATGTATCTCCGCTGGGCGGAGCGCCACGCATTTGAAGTGGAAATTCTGGATCGCAATGAAGGCGATGAGGCTGGTATAAAAACCGTTACCATGTCTGTAAACGGACGGTATGCCTATGGATACCTGCGCGCCGAAAAAGGCGTCCATCGCCTGGTACGGCTATCCCCCTTTGATGCAGCCCACCGCCGCCACACTTCCTTTGCCCAGGTGCAGGTACTCCCCGAAATCGATGATGACAACACAATCGTAATCAATCCGGAAGATTTACGGATTGATGTATATCGCTCATCTGGGGCTGGTGGTCAGAATGTGCAAAAAAATTCAACCGCCATCCGCCTGCTCCACATTCCAACCGGAATTATTGTGACTTGCCAGAACGAACGCTCTCAAATGCAAAACCGGGAGAATGCCCTGCGGGTTCTCAGGTCACGGCTATACGAAATTGCCGAGGAAGAAAGACAAAAAGAACTGGCTGGATTGCGTGGAGAATATCAAAAAACTGAATGGGGCAGCCAGATACGCTCGTATGTTCTCCACCCTTACCAAATGGTGAAAGATCACAGGACAGAGTATGAAGTTGGCAATGCCCAGGGTGTACTGGAGGGCGACCTTGATGGCTTAATTGAAGCCTTCTTGAAATCCCCGGTTTCCCGGGTGTAAGCCGTCCTCAGTCCAGGATTCGGGCAAGTTCAACCAGGTTCAAATCCAAAGGTTTCTTCGTGGACGCCACAATATCCAGCGAAGTTGTTTTGATTTCGTTGCGAATTTGACCCACGAGGACACCATGCTCCCCGCGGCGCAAAGTTTCCACTGCTGCTGCGCCCAATTTGCTGGCAAGAATCCGGTCAAAAGCACCCGGATTCCCCCCGCGTTGCACATGTCCCAGAATAGTCATCCGCAAGTCAAAACCAAGCCGTTCCCGGTGGGTTTGGAAATACTCATCCAGCTTGGATGCATTGTATTTTGCACCTTCCGCCACCACAACAATTGCATGTTCCTTGCCCCGATCATAGGATTTCGCCAGGCGCGCGGCAATTTCTTCGGGATCAACATCCACTTCTGGAATGACCACATATTCGGCGCCACCTGCTATCCCTGCCATCAAAGCCAGATAACCACAATCCCTGCCCATTACTTCCACAAGAGATGGCTTCCAAGGCAATATTCAATGCTGTATCCACACCGATGGTGATGTCAGAACCAAACAAGTCATTGTCAATCGTGGATGCAACCCCCACAACCGGAAATCCCTGTTTGCTTAATGCATGGGAACCGGCTTGGGATCCATTCCCGCCAATGACCACCAATCCATCAATTCCCATCTGGTTCAGGTTTCGAATCGCTTTCCGCTGCCCGGCTTCCGTTTTGAACTCCAACGACCGGGCGCTGCCAAGGATGGTTCCACCCCGCTGGATGATTCCTCCCACTTCCCGGGTTCCCAAAAGGGCAATTTTCCCATTAATTAATCCCTCATACCCCAGGGAAACACCATACACTTCCATTCCATAATGAACTCCCGTTCGCACAACTGCCCGGATGGCGGCATTCATACCTGGTGCATCCCCACCACTTGTCAGGACTGCAATACGTTTCATAAATAACACCTCTTTCAAACAATACCAGCCGCCTATTCTATCACGAATCAGGAATTATGACACTCGTGAGGTGAAGAGTAGCCAAATAGCAGTATTCAAGCAGTTACCCCTCTGTTAGAATTCTGGTGTATCATTCTCATTCCAATATGATCAATGAGCTTCAATAAGGGATATCACATGACCGATTTTCGAATACGAAAACACCCCATCCTGCCCATCCCGCAGAGGAAAAGCATTACATTCTATTGGCAGGGAACTGCCCTGGAGGCGCAGGAAGGCGAAACCATTTCGGCTGCATTATTTGCAAATGGTATCCGGACGTTTGGTCACCATCCCCATGATGGTGCCCCCCAGGGTATTTTTTGCGCCAATGGACAATGTGCCCAATGCATGGTCATTGCAGATGGGAGACCTGTTAAATCCTGCATGGAACTGGTAAAACCCGATATGCAGGTGATGCCGCTGAATGGTCTCCCCGTACTTCCGGATGTCAACGAACCGATTGAAATGAAACCCATTCCCCAGTTGGACGTGCCCGTCCTCATCATCGGTGGAGGACCTGCCGGATTATCAGCGGCAATTGAATTGGGCAAACTTGGCATCCACGCCGTCCTGCTGGACGACAAACACCGGCTTGGCGGAAAACTGGTTCTGCAAACACATCGTTTTTTTGGTTCCACCAATGCTGTATTTGCGGGAACAAGAGGCATTGACATTGCCACCCGTCTGGAAAAGGAAGTTCGGAAATACCCCTCCATTGATGTCTGGACTCAGAGCACAGCATTGGCTGTTTTCAGCGACCAACGGGTTGGGGTTCTTAAAAACGGCGAGGATTATATCCTGGTCAAGCCGCAGACTTTATTGGTTGCATGTGGAGCGCGGGAAAAATTCCTGACATTCAAAGGAAACACGCTGCCCGGGGTCTACGGCGCTGGTGCATTCCAAACGCTGGTAAATCGCGATCTGGTCCGCCCAGCGGAAAAATTATTTATCGTTGGCGGCGGTAATGTCGGCTTGATTGCTGCTTACCACGCCTTACAGGCAGGCATCGGGGTGGTTGGATTGGTGGAAGCCCTCCCCGAATGCGGTGGTTACAAGGTACACAAGGATAAAATTGTCCGGATGGGTGTACCCATCTATACATCCCATACCGTGCTATCTGCCAACGGAACCGACCGCGTGGAAAGTGTGACAATTGCCAAGGTCGATTCCAATTTCAAGCCCATACCTGGAACGGAACGATCCTTTGAATGTGACAGTCTCCTGATTGCCGTAGGTCTGGATCCGGTCAATGAATTTTATTTGAAAGCAAAAGAGTTTGGGATGACAGCCCTGGTTGCCGGAGATGCTGAAGAAATTGCAGAGGCATCGGCAGCAATTTTCTCGGGAAAAATTAAAGGCTTGGAAACTGCCCGGTCATTGGGTTATGAGATTGGCGAAATCCCCGCCAGTTGGTACCGTACCGGGGAAATTCTAAAATCCAAGCCCGGTAAGGTGACCAGCGAACAGCTTCCGGAAGTGCGTACCGGGGTTGTTCCTGTCATCCACTGCGTCCAGGAAATTCCTTGCGATCCCTGTTCCGCCCTCTGTCCACACGGCTTGATTGACATTAACAATCGCGACATTCGCTCAATCCCGCAGTTTATCGGAAACAGCTACTGTTGTGAAGTCTGCGAGCGCTGCGTGGCGGGTTGCCCGGGGTTAGCCATCACGCTTGTGGACTACCGCTCCAATCCCGAAAAACCATTGGTATCCATTCCATACGAATTCACCCGTGAAACCATTAAAGCCACTGATGTAGTAACGGTCCTGGATACTGAAGGCGAACCACTGGGAGACCTTGAGGTCTATTCCATTCACAGCATTCCCAGCAGCGACCGTACGCTCGTAGTACAGGTGGAAGCCCCAATAGATATCGCCAATCGGATTGCCGGAATCCGGATCCAGGAAACGACCATCACCCAACCCATGGACGAGTATGTGGATCATGTTACAGATGATGTTATCGTCTGCCGCTGCGAGCGGGTGACAGCAGGTCAAATCCGCTCCTTGATTCGCCAGGGATACCGGGATATCAACGAAATCAAGACAGTCACCCGCGCAGGAATGGGGGCTTGCGGTGGTAAAACCTGCACATCCATCATTCACCGCCTCTTCCGCGAGGAAGGTATCCCTGTGGATGAGATTGTCGAATCCACCAAACGCCCCATCTTTGTGGAAGTTCCACTTTCCGCCTTTGCCGGTGAAGACAGGAAGGAATCCTGAAATGACATCCAATACCCATTACGATGTAATCATCATTGGAGCCGGATCTGTGGGTACTCCCACTGCCCTATATTTAGCCAGGGCAGGCTACCAGGTTTTGGTGCTGGACTTTGGCGCCAGCGTAGGACAGGGATCCAATAAAAAAGCAATTGGCGGCATTCGCGCCACCCACTCCGATCCTGCCAAGGTTCGCCTTTGCCAGCGAAGCATCGAAATATTCTCGACCTGGAAGGAAACCTATGGAGATGATATTGAGTGGTACCAGGGTGGGTACTGTTTTGTCGCCTATCGCGACCGCGAAGAAAAAATCCTGAAAGATTTGTGCGAGAAGCAGCGCAAAGATTATCATCTCAACATTAACTGGTATGACTCCCTCGACCTGCTAAAAATGATACCCGACCTCAATCCAAATGGTCTGATTGGGGGAACTTTTTCTCCGGAAGACGGCAGCATCTCCCCGCTGCTGGCGGTTCATTCCTTCTACACAAACGCACACCAGGCTGGCGCAAAATTTCAATTCCATGAACCTGTTAAAAGCCTGATTATTGAGAATGGAAAAGTAATTGGTGTAACCACACCCCAGGGAACCTATTACGCAGATATCATCATCAATGCTGGCGGTCCGTGGTCGCGTGAAGTAGGCGCGATGGGTGGTGTCAATATCGAAGTCCATCCTGATTCTCATGAAGCAGCCATTACCGAGGGAGTGGCACACTTCCTGGATCCCATGATTGTGGATATTCGCCCGGCGGAGGGTTCCTCCAATTTCTATTTTTATCAACACCTGACCGGACAGATCATCTTCTGCATCACACCAAATCCGCCGGCATGGGGAATGGATCAACGAGAAACCAGCAACTTTCTTCCCATGGTAACCAGGCGTATGCTGGAAGTAATGCCAAAGCTGAAGAATATTCGGGTTCGCCGCACCTGGCGCGGTTTGTATCCCATGACACCGGACGGTTTCCCAATTATAGGATGGGCAAGGGAAGTGGATAACTTCCTGCAGGTAACCGGCATGTGTGGTCAGGGATTAATGCTGGGACCGGGTACAGCAGAACTGGTGGTCAGGATCGTACAAGGAAATACAACACCAGAAGACGAGGAAATCCTCTCGATCACATCGCCCTACCGGGATTTTGGTGGGCAGGAAATGTTAAAGTAACCTTGATCAAAGGCTTCATCTTTGATTTTGACGGACTGATCCTGGATACAGAGTTGCCAATCTATGCAGCCTGGCAGGATATTTACCGGGAATATCAGCAACACTTGCCATTGGAAACATGGGTGCAGTGTGTAGGTTCATCTTATCAAGCTTTCGATCCTGCTGAACACCTGCAATCTCTTATCCGCAGGAATTTGGATCGCCAAGCATTACACCAACGTGCTGAGGAGATTTCCAACCAAATCATTGACCAAACCGGTCCCCTGCCCGGAGTTAAAGAATTCTTGCAATCATGCCGCCAGTTCAATTTTCGGCTGGCGATTGCATCCAGTTCGGATTCCAGGTGGGTGAACAGGCACCTTGAGCGGCTGGAGCTAAAACAATATTTTGATTGCATATTGACTTGTGAAACCGTCAAACATGTCAAACCCGCCCCGGATTTGTTCATCATGGCACTCCACCACCTCTCCCTGCAGCCGGAGGAAACGGTCATTTTTGAGGATTCACAGAATGGGATACTTGCCGGTGTTCGGGCTGGCATCCGGGTTGTTGCTGTACCCAATGATATCACCCGGCACTTGGACTTAAGCCAGGCATCCTGGATCATCCCATCCTTCCGTGAAATTTCCCCCCTGGATATCCTGGCTCATTTTGATGGACACAGCTAAATACCCATGATGACCCCGTGCAGGATGTTACGAAAATCATCCACAGACTCCGTGGTCATGAGCCGTCTGATCAGGATTGGCTCGATCGAAAAATAACGCAAATAATTCTTTGCAAATTTTCGCAACAGGATTAACCCGCGCGGGATACCGTAGAACTCAAGGTTTAACTCCAATTGTTGCAAGATCAGCGACTCAACCTCCCAGGGAAGTACCTGATCCCGTTCTCTTTGACAGAAAATCCAGGGGTTGAAGATGGCAGCCCTCCCGATCATAACACCCTGGCAGCCGGTATGGATTTTCATGTTGCGAATATCTGCAACTTTCTGAACATCCCCATTCCCAATGACCGGAATGGTCACTGCCTGCCTGACCTCGGCAATTGCATCCCAATTTGCCTTGCCCTGGTATGCCTGCTGACGCGTTCTGCCATGAACAATCAGTGCTGACGCTCCACTATCTTCCAGTAATTGAGCCAACTCAATATGTGTGTTCGGTTCCCCATGTCCCCAGCCAATTCGCATCTTCGCTGTCACTGGAAGGGAAAATGCCTGCCGGAACAAGTGGAAAATCTTGCGAATCTTCTCAGGCTCGCGTAATAATCCAGCACCTGCTCCCCGTCCTGCAACCGTCCTGGCTGGACATCCAAGATTAATATCAAAGCCGTCTGGTTGTAACGGGAGTAATCGTTGAGCTGCTTCCAGCAATCGTTCCGGCTGGTTATCCAGCAACTGAAAAAAAACCGGTCTTTCCCATTCCTGATAAGCCGCCCGCAAAGGAATGGAATGATGTTGACTGATTACATCTACTGCATTGAGAAACTCGGTATAACTCGCCGCTGATCCCAGCTTACGCGCAAGACTGCGGAAGGGCATATCAGTATATCCATCCATGGGAGCCAGGAGAACGTCTCCATAAATTGGAATAGAGCCTATTTTAAACGCAGGAATGGTTTGACCATTTATCATGGATCAAGCCAATCCCCGCACCCGCGCATGGGGATCGCGGACAAAAGCCAGGATAATCCCGGCAGTTGCCAGACTGAGAATGGCGCTGACCAAAAAAGTTAATTGGTAACCGCCAAAATCTGCCAGCCACCCACCAACAATTGGCGCCAAAATAGTGGCTGGTGCAATCATTGTGTTCGAAAGCCCCACATATGCCGGTCGATCTTCTTCCTCACCATAATCGAGAGTCATCGCCATTCCAATTGTCCAATAGCTGACGTTGGCAATCCCCTGCAGGACCACAACCGGAAAAAACCAACTCCCGCTAGGAGCCTGCCAGGCAAGCATTGATCCCAACCCAGCAGCAACTGCGCCCATGACAAGAATGCCATTCCGTTTCCAACGATCTGCAAGCCAGCCAAGCAGTGGATTGGCAATCACTGCCGTAATCAACAAAACACTCGTCAGGATCCCG
>JAGVUS010000460.1 GCA_019136175.1 Chloroflexota bacterium
ATGGGGTAGCCAAACAGGAGATAGGGATCGGCGGCACTTTCCCAGTATGCCAGGAAGGGACCGCTGACCCACAGGCGCGTCTCCGGGAAGTATTTCTGGTCTTCCGACTGCGCCGAACCAACCCCTGGCGCGGCAGTCAACAGAAAAGCAATCATCAAAATAAGGAAAATGCGCTGGAACCCTCTCACGGTATTCATTATACAGAAAACGTCCTGGAAAGACAAGCGAATCAGAGGGGGGAATCGGGAAAATTGGGTGCAATTTTGATACCAGTTTTCCAGCCGATGGTTGCACCCAGCCCGTTTGGAAAATTGGCGTGAATTTGGTACAATCCACTTGCACTGTTGCCCGTCCCTGCCCGCACCCCGCCGGGTGCGGTTCTGACCTGACAGACCAATCATTCACCCAATAAAGGATTCAAGATGACCGAATTTCAGCAAACCCGATGGACCCTGCAGGATCTCTTCCCCGGCACCGACAGCCCCGAGCTGGAAGCCGCCTTCACCGACCTGAAAACCAGGGTCGAAGCTTTTGTCCTTGTCCGCCCAAAGTTAAATGAAAATATTTCCTCCGCCGATTTTTTGGCAATTGTCCGCCAGCTTGAAGAAATCACCCGGCTGGGCTCCCGGCTGGGCGGGTTCTCCGGCTTGCTGTTTTCCGAGGATACCCAAAACCCCGCCGCCGTCACGCTGATGGCAAAGGTGGACCAGTTCCTCGCCGGGCTGACCAACGAAACGCTCTTCTTCACCCTCTGGTGGAAGGATGTCTCCGATGCCGCCGCCGAACGGTTGATGGCGGATTCCGGCGATTACCGCTACTGGCTGGAGGAAATCCGCCACTACAAGCCCCACACCCTCACCGAGCCGGAAGAGAGGATCATCAACATCAAGAATGTCACCGGCAGCAACGCGCTCAACACGCTCTACTCATCCATCACCAACCGCTACACCTTCCAGCTGGAAATAAACGGAGAAACCCGCGAGATGACCCGCGGTGAGCTGATGGTGCACGTCCGCCAGCCGGACCCCGGCGTGCGCGCCCGCGCCTACCAGGAACTGTACCGGGTGTACGGGCAGGATGCCCCCATTCTGGGGCAAATTTACCAGTACCTGGTGCGGGACTGGCACGCCGAAAACCTGGGGCTGCGCAAGTACGGCAAGCCGATTGCCCCCCGCAACCTTGCCAACGACCTGCCCGACGAAGTGGTGGACACCCTGCTGGACGTTGCCCGGCAGAATGCGGTGATTTTCCAGCGCTTCTTCCGGCTGAAAGCCCGCCTGATTGGCATGGACCGGCTGCGCCGCTACGACCTCTACGCCCCCGTTTCCGCCGCCGACAAGCGGTATCCCTTCAACCAGGGCGCGGCGATGGTCTTCGATGCCTTCCGCCAGTTTGACCCCCGCCTGGAGGAGATGGCGCGGCGCGTCTTTGACCGCAACCACCTCGACAGCGAAATCCGCAAGGGCAAGCGCGGCGGTGCTTTCTGCGCCACCATCCTGCCCGAAGTGACCCCCTGGGTATTGTTGAACTATCAGGGCAGGGTGGATGATGTTTCCACCATGGCGCACGAGCTGGGGCATGCCATCCACTCAATGCTTGCCGCCCACCACAGCATCTTCACCAATCACGCCTGCCTGCCGCTGGCGGAGACCGCCTCCACCTTTGGCGAGATGGTGCTGGTGGACAAGCTGCTGGCGGAGGAACCCGACCCGGCGGTGCGGCGCGATATCCTCTTTGGACAGGTGGACGATGCCTATGCCACCATCCAGCGCCAGGTATTCTTTGCCCTGTTTGAAAAGCAGGCGCACGAGATGGTGCAGGCGGATGCCTCGGTGGATGAGCTGGCAGCCGCCTACCTGGAGAACCTCAAGTCGCAGTTCGGCGACGCGGTGGATGTGAGCGAAGAGTTCCAGTGGGAATGGGTTTCCATCCCGCACATCTACGAAGTGCCATTCTACGTGTACGCCTACGCCTTTGGTCAACTGCTGGTGCTTTCGCTCTACGAACAGTACCGCCAGGAGGGCGAAGCCTTCAAGCCGCGCTACTTCAAGATTCTCTCCACGGGCGGGTCCGAAGCCCCCGTTAAGCTGCTTTCCAGCGTGGGGATTGATGTGCGCCAGGCTGCCTTCTGGCAGGGCGGGTTTAACGTGATCGACAGCCTGGTCACGCAGCTCGAGTCGCTCGCCTGAGGAATGTAATCCGGATGGTTAACCAGCGCACCTGCCTTACAGGCGCGCTGGTTTTTGTTGCGTTTGATTTTCTTATTCCCCTTCGTTTGAGATATACTTCACTTATTGCAATGGATATATTGATGTCAATATAATAAATTATGCCTGAGAATTAGGTTACTATAATGAAGCAATTCCATTTGAGTTTAAATTCGAATGAAATTATCCGAGAAACAATTGAACAGGCGCGGGAATTTATATACCTTGCCATTTTTCAAATCCACTCCCATGAAATTTTTAATGCCCTAATACGGCAAGCCAAGAACGGTGTTTGGGTGGAGATTATCACGCTACCAAACGATAGTATTAATGAAGATATACGTTACGAGGTTGCACAACAATTTGAAGAACTGGAGAAAGCGGGAGCCATTGTTCATCGTCTCAAATGGAATGTGGGTGATCCTGGACGAACAACCACCGTAACTGGACGTTGGTACTCATTTCACGGAAAATTTCTGGTTACAGACCGGGCAGCAGTGGCACTTTCTGCAAACCTAACACAAAGTAATGAATTGGATGCGGTTTTGCACTTAACTGATCATTTGACTATTCAACAGTTTGTTGATAAGTTTCATTGGCTGAAAACAACATTTATTACTCCAGACGACGGGTTTTCTGGAAACATTCGTCGCCGCATTATGGAAACTGAAGAAGCCGGGAATAAACTATTTTCCATGCCATCGGGAATATCCAACCAAGAATTTTCCAATTATTGGATATTGCATTATCCAGAGTCGATCATTAATAAGCCAGACGATTATTTACCCGGTTTATACATCACTCCCTTTGATGGAAAAGCCAGGGAAATTTATGAATGGGTTATCCGTTCAGCCTCTCGATTTGTTTATCTATCAGCTGAAAGTTTTACGGACCCTGGGTTTGGTTTATTTCTAAAAAAATTGCTACCAACAACATTGATATCCGTATCTTGGCAAACCCGAGCAGTATGGACTTTACTGACCGGAACCGCTCGATGTACCTAAGCCTTCTTGCATATGGTATACAATTTCGCAAATTAAATATGCCTCTTCATGCCAAATTAGTAATTACTGATTCAATGTTATGCATCAGTTCAGTAAATCTTAATAACATGAACCTGGGCTTTTCCAAAACAAGAAGTTTTTGGAGAAGCAATACAGAAACACTATATATATCCACGGAAATCGCGCACGTGTCCGAAGCGGCAAAAGAATTCCTATTATTTTTTTACCAGGGGATTGAGATTGAGCAGGAGTTTTCCCGCCTATTGGATAAGGAGGTTCGGTCTCTTGCCACAGAGATCCATGGTTTTAATCCAGATCCGGCGGCAAGAAGATTGTTGGCGCAAGTGATGATTCGTGAACGAGTTGAAGCAGAAAAAATTTTTTCAAAGATTGGGGAATTGATTCGTCTGCTGATCCATCACTTACATCCAAATAATAACCATGTTTCACAGCATGACGTTTTTGCGGCATTAATTTTGTACAACCTGACAGCCACAAAGATGAACTTTCACCAAATTTCTGAAAAGATAATGCAATATGATCAGGATTTTTCTGTGAATGCTTGCATCGCCTCCCTCATAGATCACCGGTTTATTGAAAAAGATGAAGACAATTATTATCGGATTGCAATTACAAAAATCCTTGAATAGGTTACATATGCAATGAATGATCCCTGTTTAATATTAAACGATTCTGAAAAATATTTATCAAATACAAATAACCGCTTTGACTTGACGTTTATGGACCCTCCGTTTAATCAAAACAAAGAATATCGCTCCCATCAAGATAATATGGAAGCAGAGCATTATTGGGAATGGCTGAAGAGAATATGTGAACGAATTTACGAAAGAACTTCGCCTGGCGGAGCAATCTATTTTATGCAGCGCGAGAAAAATGCTCATCGAGTGATGGAAGCCCTTGATTCCAGTGGTTGGACTTTCCAAAATATGATTGTTTGGAAAAAGAAAACATCTGCTGTACCTGAAACGTTCCGATTTGGAAAACATTATCAAGTGATTGTTTTTGCCACAAAAGGGAAAAAGCCCAGGGTGTTTAATAAGCTTCGCATTGATCCCCCACTTCTGGTAACAGAGAAGTATGCCCGACCCAATGGGATGTATGTAACAGATGTTTGGGATGATATTCGTGAGCTTACCTCCGGGTATTTTGCTGGTGATGAACCGCTTCGCTTCCCGGATGGCAAACGGGTTCACAATCAACAATCTCCCATTGCATTATTGCTTAGAATTATCCTTTCGTCCTCAAAAGTTGGCGATATGGTTTTTGATCCGTTTGCTGGAACTGCTACTACTCTGGTTGTTGCGTATCAATTACAAAGGCATTCAATCGGAATAGAATTGGACCCCGTGAATGTTGAATTCAGTCGAAAAAGATTATTAAACATACGTCCATCCGATTTAATCACCCGCTACCTAAATGAATATCGATATACAGAAAACTTATTGGACTTATGGCCTAAAATCGACCCTGAAAACTATACACTCATCAAATCCACTGCATACCAGGCTGCATTGCTGGAGCAAGAAGGGGATTACAAAATTGACGAAGAATGAGTTTGCAAGCTGAGCTGTAAAGGAGCCAATATAGTATTGAGGGATGTTTTCACTGGCAGATCATGCCAATGAAAACGCCGACTCTATTCCCAGATTGAATTAATGGAAAGTGAAATTTAGAATCGTAGTAATGACAAAGACTGCCGCATACATGTGCCACAACGGCTTGCCCAAAAGAACAAGCGGTCACTAATAAAATACAACCGATAACCGAAGTGGGTTGCAGAAGCCAGCAGTCTACCGCATGATTGACGGCAGGTAGGTGTAGGACTTCTGGTAGGCGATCCTGATGTTGGGGGAGTATTCCTTATCCTCCACGTAAGCAAGGAAACCCCTGCCATACTTATCCAGCGCCAGGGCGGGGTCCAGCCCGGTATTGATGCCGTGCCCGCCGTCCACCCGCTGGTAATCATAAGATCCATCCGGGTTTCCGTAGATGATGCCCATGTTGAAATACATGCCATTCCCGGCGTTAAAGGCAATCACCGGGTCATTCTGGTCATCCACCTGGATGGAGACGTATTTGGCGTAGGCATCCAATCCAATCGTGGTTGTTGTACGATGAATGGCTGCCGTGGTTCGGCGGGGCGGAAGATGAAAATACACTAACCTTTAAACAGCATATACCAAAGCCTGGAAAATATTTCCACCGAATCCGGGGTGTTTTTTCCTTCCCATCCCATCCGTGATACAATTCATCTGTCTCTCATCATCCTCCCTTTCCCTGGAGAACAACATGTTGAACAAATCCCTGTTTCGTGCCCTGCTGCGTGGTCTGGCAGCATTGCTGGTGCTGGTGACTGCGATTGGTGCAGCAGCCAGCCAGCCAGCCCAGGCAGCGCCCCTGCCCGACGGCTGGATTCCCTTTACGGCAGGCGCCCAGCCCGGCGCTGCCCCTGCGGTGCGCATCCTGCAAGCTAGTGACACCGCCATCACCCTGCTGGCGGAAACCCCCGGCATGCAATCCAGCAGCCGGGAGCTGGCAGGTACGCAGTATACCGTGCTGGCGTGCCCGGGTTGCAGCCATTCCAGCCAGGTGGGCGCACCCGACCTGCCCGTCCTGCGCCGGGCGGTGGAAATTCCGCAGGGCGCAACGGCAAGCATCGAGCTGATTAACGCCCCCGCCGCGCAGGTCAGCCTGCAAAGCCTGGGGCTGCCCGCTGTCATCCTGCCGGTGCAGCCCTCCCAGCCCAAGTGCGGCGGGCTGGTGGAGCCCTGCCTGCCGGATGAGTCCATCTACGGGCTGGATGCCGCCCACCCTGCAACCCCGGTGCGCATCGCCGGTGAATATGAAGTGCGCGGGCACCGCGTGGTGGTG
>JAGVUS010000450.1 GCA_019136175.1 Chloroflexota bacterium
TAAATTCTTGACGATTCCGGGAAAGGATGCTAAAATCCTGACACGTAAATTGCGGGCGTGGTTCAGTTGGTAGAATGTCTCCTTGCCAAGGAGAAGGTCGTGGGTTCGAGTCCCATCGCCCGCTCTAGAAACCCCCACCAGTGGGGGTTTCTCTTTTGATGGAGGCACTCCAGCTGGAAGACCCGCACAAACAGGTTTCTGCAGATTTCCTGAAGCAGGGGATCCAGCAGGTTCCAGCGGTCTCCCGGTTGTCCGCTTCCGGTAACGGGGAGGGTGCCCGGGAGAAGGACGAGTAATCCTGGACAATCCGGGACAGTTTTTGGGGGAATACCTGTTTTCTCCGGGGAATAAACTTACACGGGGATATACCATCCCTCACTCACACCTTCTGGTGGGAGATTATCCAATTCCACAGGGTGGAATTAAATCACAGATCCGCTTGCACCAGGTGTAAACCTTCAAATCACCCGTCGTAATGGGGCATTGACTGAAATGCCCGGGCATTGACCCTATTTCAAAAGCTGGCTCACAAAGTGGGCTGAGTGAAGGTAGAGTAATGCCAATAATCCCGGAGTTAATTTTCAGTTGGAACACGATCTACCCTCTTTTTTGAGCATTCGAAAACCGCTAATTCTTATCAAGTTTAGGGCACAGGAATCCATTTGTAACCAATTTGTAACCGCGTCTTGTTATGATGAATAGGTTGACAATTCTGTCTTCGTTTTTTCCATATTCCTGTCCAAAATATCATACTTCAGGAGGATTTGAGATGCGTCTGAGCGAAAAAGTGGCATTGATTACCGGTGGTGCAGCTGGAATCGGCAAGGCAACTGCACAAGTTTTTGCCCGGGAAGGGGCAAAAGTGATCATCTGCGATGTGTCCGAAGAACTGGGAAATTCTCTGGTGGAAACACTGGGACCGGATGCCCAGTTTAATAAAGTGGATGTTACCAACCGAGCCGATGTCCAGCAATGGGTGGAAGGTGTGGTTGCCCGCTACGGCAGAGTGGATATCCTGGTCAATAATGCTGGCATCACCCGGGATGCGCAATTCATCAAGATGAAGGACGGTGAACTGGTCAAGCAAATGAGCGAGGAGGCATTTGACTCGGTTCTGTCTGTCAATTTGAAAGGTGTTTTCAATTGCACACAGGCGGTTGCCCCCTTTATGGTTCGTCAAAAAAGTGGTGTCATCCTGAACGCTTCTTCCGTGGTTGGCTTGTATGGCAATTTTGGACAGACCAATTATGTCGCCACCAAGGCGGGTGTCATTGGAATGACCAAGGTCTGGGCTCGCGAGTTGGGTAAATACGGCATCCGTGTGAATGCGGTTGCACCAGGGTTCATTATGACAGAGATGGTCGCCAAGATGCCCGAAGAAGTCCTTGCCGGGATGCGAGCCAAGACTCCATTGGGACGCCTGGGTGAACCGGAAGATATAGCCTACACGTATCTCTGGCTGTCAACGGATGAAGCAGCCTACGTCAATGGTGCCACCATCAGCGTTGATGGGGGCATTGTACTGGGTACCTGATTTTTACGGGAATAAAGGAGATGATCATGCGACATGCAACCATTATTTCCACAGGTGCCTATCTGCCAGAGATTGAACGACCCAACTCGGCAATGTTTGAGCGGTTTGGCGAGGTGATCAATAAATTTGAAAATTCCTCCGGCATACGCACACGGTTTTACGCTCCCGATGATTGGGCAACCTCTGATTTGGCAGTGGAAGCTGGCAAACAAGCGCTGAAAAAAGCTGGATTACAACCTGAAGATCTCGACTTGATCATCCTGGGAACTGACAGTCCGGATTATATAACTCCGGCAACCTCAGCAGTCACCCAGTACAAGCTGGGAGCAAAGAATGCCGGTTCCTTTGATGTTGGATGTGCCTGTGCTTCTTTCCCAACCGGTTTGAACATTGCAGCCGGGCTCATTGCGACCAATCCCAATCTGAAGTATGTAATGGTGATTGGTGCCTACATGATGCACAAACTTTCCGACTGGGAAAATGATGTCATGTCCTTCTTCTACGGGGACGGAGCCGGAGCAGCCATTCTAACAGCAAGCGATCAACCCGGATTTGTTGCCTCCTCGTTCTTTGCGGATGGGTCATACCACAAACATTGGGGGATCTACTCCGGAGGAACCTATGAACCGGCAAGCGAGGAGAGCGTCAAGGCTGGCAGAACCAAGGTGAAGTTGATCACGCCCTTCCCCCCTGAAGTCAATCATGAAGGTTGGCCTGCCCGGATGCGCGAACTCGCCAGGAACGGTCATTTTGACCTGAAAGATGCCAAGCTGGTGATTTACACCCAGGTGCGTCTCAACAGCATCAAACTGGTGCAGGAAACCCTGGGTCTCCCCCTGGAACAAGCCCACTGGGTCATGGACCGCTTTGGTTATACCGGCTCTGCCTGCCTGCCGATGGCATTTAATGACGCCATGGAACAGGGCAAGGTTCATTCTGGTGACCTGGTTCTCTTTGTCGGATCAGGGGTTGGATACAACCAGGCCGGGTCTGCATTCATCATGCCCTAGGAAACCATGAACCCTAAAGACATGTATCAACAGAAATTAATCAGCATCCCGGAAGCGGTGGGGAAATTAAAATCCCACCAGACCCTGGCTGTTGCCATGGCTGGGTCGGAACCTCCTGGATTGCTCACTGAACTGGGCAGGCACCGGGATCGCCTGGAAGGTGTGCATGTATGGATATCCCTGCCGATGGGGGTATATGACTTCATCACAGAACCCAGCATGGATGGACACTTTTTCATTGAGAACTGGTTTTACGGGAATATTGACCGGAAAGTCCACCCACAGGGTCGGGAATCCTATATCCCCAATAATCTCAATTATGCTGCAACCAGAAAGTTATATGCAGCTGGCAACCGTGTCAATGTGTTTTTTGGGACAGCCACCCCGCCGGACACCCGGGGATACATGTCGCTATCCCTGGGATTGGTCCTCGAAAAACAAATGATCGAAGCCGCGGATCTGGTCATTCTGGAGATCAACGAAAATCTCCCGTGGACCCTCGGAGATACCCAGGTGCACATTTCTGATGTGGATTACGTGGTTGAGAATCATGTGCCCTTGATGTGCTTACCGGTTGTGCCCCCCACTCCCGCAGAGGAAGCCATTGGTGGGTATATTGCCGAATTAATTCAAGATGGTTCCACCCTCCAACTGGGAATTGGGGGCATTCCCAATGCCATTACACCATTCCTGTTGAATCGCAAGGACCTGGGTATCCATACGGAAATGTTCACAGACGGGATGGTGGATCTTTATAATGCAGGTGTCATCACCAACCGTCGGAAGACCCTCTGGAAGGGAAAGATGGTGGGCGCTTTTGCCCTTGGGACACAAAAGCTATACGACTTCGTGGACAATAACCTGGGCGTGGAATTCCAGCAAGGCAAAATCACCAATGATCCATTTATCGTGGGAAAAAATTACCGCATGATCAGCATTAACACTGCCTTGCAGGTGGATGTATTTGGTCAGGTTTGTTCACAATCGATCGGTTATAAACACTTCTCCGGCACTGGCGGTCAACTGGATACGCATCGTGGAGCCCAACTCTCCGAAGGAGGGCGTGGAATCATCGCCCTGCGTTCCACTGCCAAAAATGGTGAGATTTCCACCATTGTGCCAGTCCTGGCAGAAGGTGCCGAGGTAACAGTCCCCAGCCAGGATATCGATACTGTCGTGACGGAATTCGGTATTGCGGATTTGAAAGGCCTGACAGTCCGGGACCGAGCTTTGGCACTTATCAACATCGCCCATCCAGATTTTCGTGAAAAGATCAAGGATGAAGTGATGCGCCTCGGGATTGTCCCCAAATTTTAAAACCCATGCAGGAGGAAACCATGAATCCACTGATCGGAAAATGGACACAACCGGCAGGTCAGCCCTATCCAGGTCTTTTCTTTGTCTTCAATGAGGATGGATCATTTCGGGCGGAATTTGCTGAAATGGGCATCACATCCTCCGGAACTTACTCAGTTTCAGGGGATATCCTCTCCATGAATCAGAGTCAACACACATTAGGACTGGTTGGTCAATTTGAAGGACGGTTTGCCGTTGAGGACGACGCATTAAAGCTGGCTCTCGGAAATCCAGGGGAAAAAGCCCCAGAAGATCTCAGTAAAGCACGGATTTATATCCGTTCATAAGAAAGGATGATATTGTATGCCAAACCATAAACTGGCGAGAGGTGTGGCTCTTGTTGGAGCCGGGATGAGCAAATTTGGTGCATTTAAGGGGAAAACATCCCGTGACTTATTCGTCGAAGCCTATGTGGAGATGTTGGAATCGGTTGACCTGGGAATTAATCCCAAGGAAATTGAAGCCCTATACGTAGGGAATTACTCATGCGATTTATTTGAAGGACAGGGACACATCGCCCCCATTATGGCAAGCTGGACAGGCTTGAATCCCCTGCCGGCGGTCCGCGTGGAAGATGCCTGTGCCAGCGCCGGACTTGCTCTGCGGGAAGGTATTCTGGCAATTGCCTCCGGTATGTATGATGTGGTTGTCGTCAGCGGCGTTGAAAAGATGACCGACCTACCCACCGAAAAGGTAACAGATACCCTGGCAACGGCAGCCGACGTTCAGTATGAAATTCCGGCAGGATTCACTTTCCCCGGATTTTACGCTGCCATGGCAACCGCATATATGCATGCCTATGGTGCCACGCCCGAAACCTTCATGCGGGTGGGAATTAAGAATCACCAAAACGGCTCCATGAATGAAAAAGCCCAGTTTGGAGCGACGATTTCATCCATGATGGAAGGGAGAAAAGCAAGTGCTGCGAAAAAAGGACTCCCAATTCCTGAGTGGAAGGATGAAATGGACTTCCTGCATGATGACCGCGCCAACCCAATCATTGCTTGGCCAATGCGATTGTATGACTGCTCACCCATCTCTGATGGTGCTGCTGTGGTCCTGTTGGTGAGTGAAGACCTCGCCAGTAAATATTCCAGGAATCCGATTTATATTACCGGTACAGGACAGGCAAGTGACGGTGCCCTCCATGATCGCCAGATTCTGACCTCTATCCCATCAGCCCGTTTGGCGGCAAATCAGGCGTATCAAATGGCCGGGATCACTCCAGCCGACATTGATTTTGCGGAAGTTCATGACTGCTTCACCATCGCTGAAATCATTGCAACTGAAGACCTCGGATTTTTTGAGCCCGGAAAAGGTTGGATTGCTGCAGAGCAGGGAGATACCAGCCGCATTGGTCCAAAGCCTATCAACCTGTCCGGCGGACTGAAATCCAAAGGACATCCAGTTGGAGCATCTGGAGTTGGTCAGGTTGTTGAGGTGTGGAAACAATTGCGTGGGCAGGCAGGCGAACGCCAGGTGCCCGGAAAACTGCGATATGGACTGACCCATAATGTCGGAGGGACCGGACAAACATGCCTGGTTCATATTTTTGAACGGAGGGACTAACATGGAGAACGTTTTCACACATACCGCCTATTCTTCTTACCTGAATGATCATCGCCTCATGGGTTCAAAGGATTTGCAAACCGGTGAAGTCTTCCTCCCTCCCCGTCCCATGAATCCGGAAACCTTCTCCACCACCATGGAATGGGTGGAGTTAAAGGGGGAGGGAACCTTGCAGGCGTTCACCATCGTGTACATTGCCCCCACGGCAATGATTGAAGCCGGATATGATCGCAAGAATCCCTATTGTGTGGGAATTGTCAAGCTGGAGGAAGGGCCGATGATGAGCGGACTGATCCTGGGTGTGGATGTACGAAACCCAGCCAGCATTCAGATTGGCATGCCCTTAAAAGTATCCTTTGTAGACCGCGGGGAAGGCGAAGGAAAACAAACCTTCCTGGCTTTTGAACCCGCCTGACAGAAGTGTAAAGTGCCATTGATCCAGGTGAATGACATCAACCTTTATTATGAACTGCATGGACCGGAACATGCGGATGTTGTTGTACTTTCCAATGGCATCTTTATGTCCACCGCGAGTTGGGCATTTCAGGTTGCAGCATTCCAACGACATTTTCGCGTTCTGGTTTAT
>JAGVUS010000225.1 GCA_019136175.1 Chloroflexota bacterium
GATTGCAGTTGGATTTTTTCAACCAGCAGGGTAATCACGGTCTCGCTGGATTGACCCTGGATATAAAATACCCGCTGACCAGGCTGACCGATGGCATCTGCTGTAATGTGCAGAACCGGATCCAATTCCACTTCTTGATTGGGCATGGTTTCACTCCTTTGGCTGTTAGTATATCAAACCTGAGCCGGGAATGCTAATGGGAGGATTGGCGGGAGTTGCAGGAAAGGACTCCGCCCTCCCAGGTGGCGTGCTCCACAGGCAGATCATCCCCAAGCAGCTGTTTGACAAGCAATTTCATTGACTCTACAGGACCGGTAGTGAAACATTGGATGCTCCCTGTTCCGTTTAAACCCCATCCATTTTGGGATAGCAACCGCCGGGTTTGCCGGGCAATGGCAGGTGCAGGATCAATCACCCGCACACCCGGACCGGCAATTTCCTGGATGAGGGGAATGACAAACGGGTAATGAGTGCAGCCGAGAACAACTGTATCAATGCCTGCCTGCAGCATGGGTGAGAGGGCGTTGGTCAATATTTCCCGGACGGCATCCCCCTCCAGGTTGCCGGATTCAACTTCAGCAACCAGACCCGGGCAGGTATCCTGAAGAACGGTAACATCCCGTGCAAATCGTTCCAGCACCGAAGCGTACAGGGCACCCTGGAAGGTGGCTGGGGTGGCAAGCACGCCAACAACTCCGCTGCGGGTTTGTTCCGCCGCAGGTTTAACCGCCGGTTCCATGCCAACAAATGGCACGTCTGGAAACGTATTGCGCAGGTAGTGAAGGGATGCAGCCGAGGCTGCATTACAGGCAACCACAATCAAACGGGCTCCCCGATCCAGAAGAAACCGGGTGATTCCTTCCGCAAATTCCCTGACCTGTAAAAGGGGGCGGGGACCGTACGGGACGTGAGCCTGATCGGCAAGGTACAGAATATCCTGTTCGGGCATGAACTCCCGAACTGCACGGAGAACGGATAAACCCCCAACGCCGGAATCAAAAATACCAACTGGAACCGGCTGCTGCATTGTCACAGGCGGATTACTCCGAGGCAGCCCGTACCAGGGCGGAGAACAGGGATTGCATGGGTTCCAGTTTGATCAGCCATTCCGGATGCCATTGTACACCCAAAGCAAAGGGATGGTCAGGTATTTCCACCGCTTCCACCAATCCATCCGGCGCGGTTGCCGAGATGTGTAAACCGTCTGCCGGTGTATGAATGCCCTGGTGGTGGAGGCTGTTCACTTCGGTATTTGTAGACTGGAGAATGGCAGATAGACGGCTGTTTGGTTTTACGTTGATCGTATGTGCAAGGTAATCCCTGGGATGACCGGGAAACCAGTCATGTTTCAGGGCATCGGGTTTTTGTGATCCAATATCCGTATAAAGCGTTCCACCCAGGGCAACATTGAATACCTGGATGCCGCGGCAGATGCATAGGAAGGGAAAGCCAGCCTGTACAGCCTGCTGGATGAGGTGGATTTCCACATTGTCCCGTTCTGCATCAACATCATAGACCGATGGATGGGGGGTGCCGTTAAAAAGAGCTGGGTCCAGGTCGCCGCCACCGGTGAGCAGCAGCCCATCCAGGCGGGAAACCAGTGCATTCATTTGCGATATGGATAACGATGCTGGAATCATCACCGGTACGCCACCTGCACGCTGGATGGCGCGCAGATAGGCTTCTGATACTGCATGGGTTGGCATGATGGATTGAAGGTCTGTACGTTTTGTGGTGATGCCAATGAGGGGGATCATGTTTGGGAGTTCCTGTTTGGAATGGATACGGAAAAAAGGGTATAGCCTTTTCAGCTATACCCTCTTTCGTTTTTATTCCGGGATATTAATTAAATTTTTGTTTAAGGCGGGCACTCTTGCCAGTTCGTTCCCGCAGGAAGTACAGCCGTGACCGGCGAATCTTGTTATGGCGTTCCACAATCACCTTGGCAATCCGGGGTGAACGGGTGAGGAAAGTACGTTCCACACCAATGCCATTGCTCGCCACGCGGCGAACAGTAAAGGTGGAATTTGCGCCATTATTATGGACAAATAACACGGTTCCGCGAAATTCCTGGATGCGTTCGCGGTTGCCTTCACGAATTTTCACCTGGACATTAACCGTATCGCCCGTCCGGAGTTCGGGGATATTGGGGTTTACAGGCGGTTCAAATGCTTTCAGAATATCTTCCATCGTTCACAAACCTTGTTTCAGTAATCTTATTCCTAGGTAGCGCGAGGCGAAATTATAACACGGCTTATGATGGAAGACAAGGGAAATTTCTTCCAATCTTATTCATCCCACCGTTCCAATACATCGGGTAGATGCTCCAGGGGATCTTTGGGTGGATGAATTCCCAGCAGATCGCGCATCCGCTCCACCCGGGCAACAAACCGCAGCACACTGGTATCCCTCGGTGGAAGGAGGGAAAGTTCGGATGTGGAGTTGGTCAACTCCAAGATCCGGCGGGCTAGATCCAGGATGGGCGTACCTGTTCCACTGCCAATATTGATGGGCTGCTCCAGTTCAGGGTGTTGGGCAGCGGATATTAATGCCTGGATGACCGTGTCGATCCAGATGAAATCCAAAACCTGCTGCCCGCCAAAAACCGGCAGTGGACGGCAGGCGCGTGCCTGCTTGATCCATACAGGAATTACCCTGTCCCGATCACGCGTGCCGTAGACATTGGTCATCCGCAGGATCACGACCGGCAATCCATAATGCTTTCGAAATGCCCGGCAATACATTTCCGCGCTGATTTTGCTCGCCCCGTAGGCGTTGGTGGTCAGCAAGGGCTGATCCTCATCCACGGGCAGATGATGGGGCTCCCCATACACTTCCCGCGAGGAAGGAAAAACCAGGCATTGCACCTGCTGCTCCCGGGCTGCTTTTAAGATGTGGTATGTCCCGACGACATTGGTCTGGAATGTAGTGTCCAGATCCTGGACTGCATTGACCACATCCGACTGGGCTCCCAGGTGATATACCACACTGCAATCCTTGATCGCTTGGTTCACCTGTTCTTCGTTCCGCAAATCTCCATTAATGAAGTGGATCCGGGGATTCTGGCGATGCCTTGCAAGGTTGTCCATACGCCCGTGTGAAAGGTTGTCCAGGAGGACCAGGTCATCGCCGCGGGCTGCCAGTGCATCCACGAGGTGGCTGCCGATAAATCCTGCTGCGCCGGTGATCAAAATCTTCATGTTGACATCCTCAATCCATCAAATTAAATAATTTATCATATGATCTGTATTGATTATAGATATTTTAATAAAAATTTATACTGAAAAAAAGGATGGATTTTTAGAAAAAAGTCACCAGCGCCAGAATAGCCGGCGCTGGTAATTTTTGGGATGGTTTTGGCTGGGTGGATTAAGAATTTGGATGGGTGTTTACACCCCGACCGATTCCATAATAGGTAAATCCAAGTGTTCTAACCCGGTCCGGATCCCAAATATTGCGTCCATCCACCAGAATGGGGGTTCGCATCAGTTGATGAATCCGCTGCAGGTCCAATTGTTTGAATTCGTTCCACTTGGTGGCAAGCACCAAGGCATCCACTCCTTCCGCCACCTCGTAGGAGTTGCGGCATAGCTGCACGCCTTTCAGTAGAGAGGCGGCATTGTCCATTGCCTGGGGATCATACGCTTTGACAATTGCCCCTTCATTTTGCAGCAGGTGAATGACTTCAATGGCTGGTGAATCACGAACGTCATCTGTATCCGGCTTGAAGGAGATGCCCAACACACCGATGGGACGGTCATTCAGACTGCCCAATGCCTTGCGGAGCTTGTATACCACGCGCCTGCGTTGATTTCGATTGATTTCCATGACCGCCTGCAGGAGCTGCGGTTGGGTGCCATGCAATACTGCCATGTGTGCCAGGGCTTTCACATCCTTCGGGAAACAGCTTCCTCCCCAGCCAAGCCCAGCTTCCAGAAAAGCAGGTCCAATCCGTTTATCCAGTCCCATCCCCCGGGCAACCTCCTGGATATCTGCTCCAAGTTCCTCGCACATATTGGCAATTTCGTTGATGTAAGAAATGCGCGTGGCAAGGTAGGCATTGGAGGCATACTTGATCATTTCAGCAGTCCGCAAATCGGTGATCAGGATGGGGCAGTGGAGGGAGGAATACAATTCTGCCACTTTTCCAGCTGCATCCCGGTTGAGGGAACCCAGGACCACCCGATCCGGATTCATGAAGTCATTAATAGCCGATCCCTCGCGTAAAAATTCCGGGTTGGACACCACATCAAATTCCAGCGGGGCTCCTGACCTGCGCTTTCGGATGATGTCAGCCACCCAGTCACCGGTACCCACGGGGACGGTGGATTTATTGATTACGAGGATGGGATGGTGAACCAGGTCTGCAATGCTTTCAGCTGCCTGGCGGACATATTGCAGGTCTGCTTCCCCTTCCATGCCGGAAGGAGTGCCAACGGCGATGAATGCAAACTCCGCACCTTCCAGTGCTTCGACATAATCAGTTGTGAACAACAGCCGCCCTGATTTAACATTTTGGGCAACAATTTGCTCCAATCCCGGTTCATAGATGGGCATTTCGTTCTGTTTTAATTTTTCAATCCGGATGGGATCAATATCCAGACAGGTTACCTG
This sequence comes from Chloroflexota bacterium, assembly GCA_019136175.1. Taxonomy (GTDB): domain Bacteria; phylum Chloroflexota; class Anaerolineae; order Anaerolineales; family Anaerolineaceae; genus CALMHE01. Next base: position 4,615 of record JAGVUS010000225.1, read on the forward strand.
GTTTCCCAGGTCGGCAAAACAGGCTCCGGTGACCAATCCAACATAACCGGTGCCAATGACGCAAAGTTTGCTCATGTGATATCACTCCTTTTCAAGTTGATTATCACTTGACCGCATGGGACTGTCAAGATTTTAAGGTAGGCGATTGGTTTAACAACCATTCATGCGGTTCCTGTGTATAATTATTGATAAGTTTGTTTCATCCGAACAAAAATCCCAGATCTTTTCCAACTTTCTGAACCCGATCACATCAATTGAAAAAGGAGAGTTTCATGACCGCTGAAATATTGGATGGTGCATTGATTGCCGAGCAGGTAAGGGCACAGGTAAAAGAAGATGTTGCCGCCTGGGTGGCTTCTGGAAAACCAGCGCCGGGTTTGGCAACAGTTCTTGTGGGTGATAACCCGGCATCGGCTGTGTATGTGCGCTCCAAGCAGAAAGCCTGTGCAGAAGTTGGCATGGAGTCCTTTGGTCAGCACCTGCCTGCAACGGCATCCCAATCGGAGGTGGAAGGATTGGTAAGGGAATTAAATGCAGACCCAAGGGTCAATGGTATTCTTGTGCAGCTTCCCCTGCCTGCCGGGCTGGATGAGGAACGGGTGTTGAATGCCATCAGCCTGGAAAAGGATGTGGATGGATTTCATCCCATCAACATTGGACGCCTTGCTCAAAAAGGGCGGGATCCCTTGTTTGTGCCCTGCACACCGGCAGGCTGCATGTACCTGATGGAAAAAGTGATGCCGTCCCTGGAGGGAGTCAATGCGGTTGTGCTGGGTCGCTCCAATATTGTGGGGATGCCGGTTGCGCTGCTGCTGGTACGGGCAAATGCCACGGTGACCATCTGCCACTCCCGGACCAAGAACCTGCCGGATGTGGTCCGGTCTGCCGATGTGCTGGTGGCTGCTGTAGGCAGGGCGGAAATGGTGCGCGGAAGCTGGATTAAGCCCGGTGCAGTTGTGATTGATGTGGGAATCAATCGTGTGGATGACGCCTCCCGCCCCAAGGGGTATCGCCTGGTGGGAGATGTTGCATTTGATGAGGCAAAAGAAGTTGCCAGCCACATTACACCGGTGCCGGGTGGTGTGGGACCAATGACCATTGCCATGTTGATCACCAATACAATGCGGGCGGCGAAGATTGCCCACGGATAAATTACCGGCGGGAATTTTTGAAGGGGATCTGGAGCCAACCGAAAGTTGGCTCCTTTCTATTATTCAATTTGGCAGGAAACTCGGGTTGTCAGACAATTGACTTTTTTAAGGGAAATCGTTACACTTGTACCATTCAATGGATGACTTGATCCCTCATATATTCCAAGAGGTGCTCCCATGTCCACACTGTTAGTTAAAAATGCATCCCTCCTGGTCACAATGGACGACCAACGCCGGGAGATTCGGGATGGTGGTCTTTTCATCCGCGATGGGTTCA